>NZ_RXPT01000007.1:0-267526 GCF_003965585.1 Enterobacter sp. WCHEn045836 | reverse complement strand
AGGCACCGCGAAGCGGCGATTTACCGCCGGGAGCCCGGGTTGCCAGGGTGGTGGCGACTGAGCCACCCTGGCACGTTCACGGGTCATGTTGTTACAGAGCAGCAAGGAACGTAAAGTGAACGGAATTACCTCTACAGTCATATGTTCCCCCTCACCCCAGCCCTCTCCCTCAAGGGAGAGGGAGTCCTACGTGCAGGCATTATTTTGTGGGGAACCCTCAGCCCGGTGGGAGAGGGGTTGATTACCTCACTACTTGTGCGGGATCCCGAGCGACTCCGCCAGCTGCTTCGCTAACTGGTTGTTATCATCCGCCCCATACTCCCAGAACATTGCGCCTGCCAGACCTTTCTCTTTGATATAGTCCGCTTTGATGGCAACGGAACGCGGATTCTCATACGAGAGGGCAAACAGATCCTTCCCGTCGGCGCCCTTCACGGAAAGCCACGGCACTTTCGCCTGGTCGTCCCAGTGTTCGGTAAAGCGCTTTTGCGGGTCGTTAAGCAGCTTCTTCACAATATCGTTGTACTTCACGTAGGTATCTTTGGTCAGGTCATAACCGAGTGATTTGAACAACCCGATCTCCTGAGGGCCGAAGTAAGGCAGCGTAACCGGATTGTTTTGCGCATCGGGTTTGCTCCAGTCAATGCCCGGTTCCACAGCTCGTTTTGGCACGCGGCCATAGAAACCAATCCCGAGGTTCATCTGCTGTGGCTTCAGGCCAGCGGCCAGATAATTGTTCACCACAAAATCGACGCTGTATTTATCTGCGGCCGCCACGGTCGGCCAGGCGCTGGAGTCATACAGGTTTGCGTTAAAATACTGAGTACCGTACGCCATGTCGTAGGTCATCAGGTTGATATAGTCGAGCAGGGGGGCGATGGCTTTCACATCGACCCAGCTTTTCGGACTTTCCGCATTGGCTCCAACCGCAATCGTGACCAGTTTTTTCTGCCCGAAGGCGGTGCGCAGCTCTTTCAACAGGGCAGTAAAATTATCCCGGTCAGCAGGCGTGCTTGCAACCAGTCCCCATGCGCCGTTTACCGGGTATTCCCAGTCAAGGTCGATCCCGTCCAGACCGTATTTCTCAACAATCTCCTGCGCCGAGCGGATAAACACCGCGCGGCTCTCTCTGGTGGCGGCTGCGCCTGAGAAGCCGCGGGCACCCCAGCCGCCGACGGAAAGCAGAACATTTAAATTCGGGTTTTGTTTACGAAGCAGAGGGATAAGCGCCAGGTCGGACGCCACTTTCGGCGATAACCAGATCTGATGCCGCTTCGCCGGATCTTTCAGGGCGGCGTTGGTTTCGTCTTTTTCATCATTGTAGATAAGACCAAACGAATAGTTCAGGTGGGTGATCTGGCGAACATCGAGCGTATTGATATCGCCGCCGGGGCCGGCGGTCACATCTCCACCGCCGTTAAAGTAGCCCACGGACATCAGGGGGGCGGCATAAGCAACTGACGCGCAAAGCAAGGGTAAAGCTGCCAGCAATGGCAAACGTTTCATACAAGTTCCTCTTTGACAGAATAAAAATAACCACGCCACAGAAAAAGCGTGGCGAAAAAACAGCCTGAAAAGCATAGCATTGCCGCTTCGCTGGTGATGCGAGGGAGTTCACTTTATGGGGATCGGAGTGGAAATGCCGGGTGGCGGCTTCGCCTTACCCGGCATAAAAGACTACGCCTGCGTCTCCAGCCAGTCTGCCAGCGTATAGAGCGTTGCGCCTTCAGCGGCCATATCCATAAACGCCTGCGCGCTGTCCTGCGGTTGAATGTTCACCCCGCGACAGCCGTCGGTGATGACGCTGACCGTATAACCCAACTGGAGCGCGTCCAGCACGGTAAACTTCACGCAGTAGTCGGTTGCCAGCCCCAGCACAATCAGCTCGGTGATTTCGTGGTGACGTAACCACGCGTCCAGCGCCGTTTTCTGGCGATGTCCGTTATCGAAAAAGGCGCTGTAGCTGTCAATAGCCGGGTTTTCGCCTTTATGAAACACCGCGTCGATGGCTTTCTGATTCAGCAGCGGATGTAGCGCGGCGCCTTCCGTTTGCTGCACGCAGTGATCGGGCCAGAAGGTTTGCGCCAGACCGTCGAGCTCACCCTGACTAAAGGGTTCAACGCCGTGCTGGCTGGCAAAACTGCCATGGTTGGCCGGATGCCAGTCCTGGCTTGCGACAACCGCTTCACCGCGCGATTGACACCAGTCAATCAGGATATTGGCCACGTCGACCGTGCTGTCACCTTCTGCGACGGCCAGTGCGCCGCCCGCGCAGAAATCATTTTGCAAATCGACCAGTAACAGGGCGCGTTGCTTCATGAGGCCTCCTTATTCGTCCGGGGTCAGTTCGCCGCGCAGGTTTTGCATCATGGCGCGGCGAATGGACTGGATGTCCAGATCCTGACTCAGTAAATAATGAAGTTTAGTCAGTGTGGCCTCGACGGTCATATCGAATCCGCTGATCACCCCCGCATGCGCCAGGGCATTACCGGTGGCATAGCCACCCATGTTGACCTTGCCGGACATACATTGCGTCAGGTTAACCACCACAATTCCGCGCTCGCTCGCTTCCTGCAGCTCTTTCAGGAATTCGCCGTTCTGCGGCGCGTTACCCACGCCGTAGGAGCGCAAAATCAGCGCTTTTACCGGCTGGCGCAGGAAGTTACGTACCACATCAGCAGAGATGCCCGGATAAATGGTTACCACACCGATCGGCTGCGGGGTGATCGGGTGAACGATCAGCTCGCCTGAGGTATTCGGCGCAGGCGGCGTGCCCAGACGACGAATATGAATACCCGCTTCCAGCAGCGGTTGCAGGTTTGGTGAGGCGAAGGCATCAAACCCATCGGCGTGCGCTTTGGTGGTACGGTTGCCACGATACAGACGGTTGTTGAAGAACAGCGAGACCTCGTTAATCGGGTAGTTCGCCGCCACGTAGAGGGAGTTAAGCAGGTTAATCTGTCCATCCGAGCGCAGTTCCGCCAGCGGAATTTGCGAGCCGGTGACAATCACCGGTTTGCTCAGGTTTTCCAGCATGAAGGAGAGCGCCGAGGCGGTAAAGGCCATGGTGTCGGTACCATGCAGGATCACAAAGCCGTCGTACTGGTCGTAATGGGCTTTAATGTCATCCGCGATATGCTGCCAGTCTTCCGGCGTCATGTCGGAGGAGTCCATCAGCGGCTCGTACTCGTGGATGGTAAAGTCAGGCATTTCCGGGCGGTGGAATTCCGGCATCAGGGCAAGCTGACGTTGGAGGTGGCCGGACACGGGAATATAGCCGTTTTCAGAGCGCTGCATCCCGATGGTACCGCCAGTGTAGGCTACATAAATCGATTTCTTCTGCATGGTAGTGATTTCTTGTTCTTCAAAAGAAAAAAATCCCCTCTTCAGCGGAAGAGGGGACGGGTTTTAACGTACGTTTGCGCAGGTCAGGCAAAACGCATAACGACTTTGTGGATCATTAAATGCCGCGAGCTTGTCGCCTTCCGCTTTCATCGCTTTCGCGGCCGTGGCGACAGGCGCTGGCAGATAAGCCTGCAGCGCGTCCGGCAGCATGGCGCGCACGGAGACGGACATGCTGTCCATGACCATATCGAAGAACGATGGCTCATCCTGATAGTATTCAACATGCCACTGTTTGAGCTTCGCCAGTTCGGCGGCTTTCTTCACCGCGTCATCAAAGTCACCCAGGCTGTCGACCAGGCCGTTGCTCTTCGCATCCTGCCCCGTCCAGACGTGGCCCTGAGCGATTTCGTCGACCTGCTGCGGCGTCTTCTTACGCGAGTCAGCGACCAGCGTGATAAAGCGCTTGTAGCCATTCTCAATGCTGAGCTGCATCATCTCGGACACTTCAGGTGGCAGGGATTTGGTTACCGACACATCCGCCAGCGGCGAAGTGGCCACACCATCCGTATGCACACCCAGGTAATCCAGGCTGTTCTCTACCGTGTTGATCACCCCGAAGATGCCAATTGACCCGGTCAGGGTGCTTGGGTTAGCGACGATGTAGTTAGCCGGGGTTGAGATCCAGTAACCGCCGGAAGCCGCCATGCCGCCCATGGAAACCACCACCGGTTTACCTGCTGCACGCGCTGCGGCCAGCTCGGCGCGGATCACTTCAGAGGCGCTGACGCTGCCCCCCGGGCTGTTCACGCGCAGCACAATCGCTTTCACTTTCGGGTCAAGACGCGCATCGCGGATCTGCGACGCGGTGGTATCACCGCCGACGTTCCCCGGCGTCTCCTGACCGTCCATGATTGCGCCATTGGCGAAGACGACGGCAACGCTGTCACCGCTCTCATCCGGTTTTTTCGCCGCGTAATCGTACATGCTGATCGCGCTGTAATTTTTATCCTCTTTGCTCCAGCCGAACTGTTTGCTCAGGGACTTTTCGATCTCCGCGCTGGTTCCCAGGGCATCGACCAGCTTGTTATCAAGCGCATATTTCGCGGTATCGCCGTCAACCTTGCGCAAGCCGTCCAGCACGCCCTGAGCACCAGGGAAGACCTGTGCAGGGGTAATCTGACGGTTACTGGCAACCGTGGTCAGGTAGTTCTGCCACAGCTCACCAATCCAGCGGCTGTCCGCTTCACGGGCGGCCGGGGACATGTCATCACGGATAAATGGCTCAACGGCAGATTTATACGTACCGACGCGGAACACGTGGGTGGTGACCTTCAGCTTGTCGAGCAGCGATTTGTAGTAAAGCCCGTTCGTGGCAAAGCCGTGCAGGTCGACCGTACCCTGAGGTGAAAGCCAGATTTTATTGGCAAAGCTCGCCAGATAATATTGCCCCTGGCTGTAGCTGTCGCCTACCGCGATCACCGGTTTACCGCTGTCACGGAATTCGCGCAGCGCTTTGCCAATGTACTGCATGGAAGGCTGGTCGGCCCCGGCAAAATCTTTCAGATCCAGTACGATACCCGTAATGTTACGGTCATCTTTCGCCTGACGAATGGTATCGACGATATCGAACAGGGAGTTTTCCTGCAGACGGTCTGAGGTGGCGCCGAACAGCTGACGACCAATCACCCCCAGACGATTGCTGGTGGAGGGCTTATCGACAATCACGCCTGTGATATCGAGAAGCAGCGCCCCGCGCGTCGAATGCTGCGACTGATTCGCGTTACTGATGTGCATCCAGATGCCCGCGCAAACCAGCACCAGGAGGATGAAAAAGAGGTTCATCACCAGGTTGCGGACGAAATTGAGCAGTCGCCACGTCCATTTAAAGAAACCGGCAAAGATTCGCCAAAGGGTTCGCATGTATTCTCCCTAACCAGAAAATGACTGTTTCCGTCGCCACTGGACGGTAATGTTGGGTTATCGTAATGACCCAACCGCCACTTGTCAGCAGGAATCGCCTGCCAGGCTGTAACAAAATCTGCCGTCGTGTTAATTTTGTGAGTAAATTTCAAGAAAGGAGTTAACCAATGGACGCACTTGAACTGCTTGTTAACCGCCGTAGCGCGTCACGTCTGGCGGATCCTGCGCCAGCGGGTGAGCAGCTGGAGAACATTCTGCGTGCCGGTATGCGTGCGCCGGATCACGGCACACTTCAGCCGTGGCACTTCTTTATTATTGAGGGTGAAGGCCGCGAGCGCTTCAGCCAGCTGCTGGAGCAGGGGGCGGTAGCCGCCGGTCAGGATGAGAAAGGGATCGATAAAGCCCGTAACGCGCCGTTCCGTGCACCAATGATCATCGCCGTCGTGGCGAAGTGTCAGGCGGAGCATAAAGTGCCGGTATGGGAGCAGGAGATGTCGGCGGGATGCGCGGTGATGGCGATGCAGATGGCCGCTGTTGCACAAGGTTTCAATGGTATCTGGCGTACCGGGCCACTGACTGAAAGCCCGGCGGTGCGCGACGGGCTCAACTGCGGCGAGCATGATAAAATCGTCGGTTTCCTCTATCTCGGCACCCCTCAGCTTAAAGCCTCCAGCACCATTAGCGTGCCGGACACCACGCCTTTCGTCAGCCGTTTCTGATAACGCGCGCTAAACTGTCTGGATTCTGAGCATCTGCCGCAGAATTCAGACAGTCATACTTACCTCTTTAAGGAATGAGCGCTACCATAGCGCGATTGCATTGACAGGAGATGTCCATGAGCGAGCAAACCATTCGTTTAACGCAATACAGCCACGGAGCCGGTTGCGGTTGTAAAATTTCCCCCAAAGTGCTGGAAACCATCCTGCACAGCGAGCAGGCGAAGTTTGTCGACCCGAACCTGCTTGTCGGCAACGAAACGCGTGACGATGCAGCGGTTTATGACTTGGGTAACGGCACCAGCATTATCAGTACCACTGACTTCTTTATGCCGATTGTCGATAACCCGTTCGATTTCGGGCGCATCGCGGCGACCAACGCCATCAGCGATATCTTCGCGATGGGCGGTAAACCGATTATGGCGATTGCGATTCTGGGCTGGCCGATCAACACCCTTGCGCCAGAAATAGCCCGCCAGGTGATTGAGGGCGGACGCTTTGCCTGCCAGCAGGCGGGGATCGCCCTGGCCGGTGGTCACTCTATTGATGCGCCGGAGCCGATCTTCGGTCTGGCGGTCACGGGCGTGGTGCCAACCGAGCGCGTCAAACGCAACAGCACCGCGCAGGCGGGTTGCAAGCTGTTCCTCACCAAGCCACTGGGCATTGGCGTGCTGACCACCGCCGAGAAAAAATCCCTGCTGAAACCGGAACACAAAGGTCTGGCAACGGAAGTGATGTGCCAGATGAACCTGGCCGGTGCCGCTTTCGCCAATATCGACGGCGTGAAGGCGATGACCGACGTCACCGGTTTTGGCCTGTTGGGGCATCTCTCTGAAGTGTGTCAGGGCGCGGGTGTGCAGGCGCAGGTCTGGTATCAGGACGTGCCGAAGCTGCCAGGCGTGGAAGCGTACATTGCCCAGGGCGCCGTGCCGGGCGGTACTCAGCGTAACTTTGCCAGCTATGGTCATCTGATGGGCGAAATGCCTGAAGAGTGGCGTAACCTGCTGTGCGATCCGCAAACCTCGGGTGGCCTGCTGCTGGCGGTCACGCCGGAGTCAGAAGCTGAGGTGCAGGCTACGGCCGCCGAGTTTGGTATTACCCTGACGGCGATCGGCGAGCTGGTGACCGCGCGCGGTGGCCGACCGATGATTGAGATCCGTTAATTCGATGCGGTTGTTTATTGCCGAAAAGCCGAGTCTGGCCCGTGCCATCGCCGATGTGCTGCCGAAGCCGCATCGCAAAGGCGACGGCTTTATTGAATGCGGTAACGGGCAGGTGGTCACCTGGTGCATTGGTCACCTGCTTGAGCAGGCACAGCCGGACGTCTACGACAGCCGCTATGCCCGCTGGAACCTCAACGATCTGCCGATCGTGCCGGAAAAATGGCGCCTGCAACCGCGCCCCTCCGTCACCAAACAGCTCAACGTCATTAAGCGCTTTTTGCATGAAGCGTCTGAAGTTGTCCACGCTGGTGACCCGGACAGGGAAGGACAACTGCTGGTGGATGAAGTGCTGGACTATCTGGAGCTGGCGCCGGAAAAACGCCAGCAGGTGCAGCGCTGCCTGATTAACGACCTCAACCCGCAGGCGGTGGAGCGGGCGATTTCGCGCCTGCGCGCCAACAGCGAGTTTATCCCGCTGTGCGTGTCCGCGCTGGCCCGCGCGCGCGCAGACTGGCTGTACGGGATCAACATGACCCGCGCCTACACGATCCTTGGGCGGAATGCCGGTTATCAGGGGGTACTCTCCGTTGGCCGCGTGCAAACGCCGGTGCTGGGGCTGGTGGTGCGCCGCGATGAGGAAATTGAAAACTTCGTTGCCAAAGATTTCTTCGAAGTGAAAGCGCACATCGTTACCCCGAAAGAGGAGCGTTTTACCGCCGTCTGGCAGCCGAGTGATGCCTGCGAATCGTATCAGGATGAAGAAGGGCGTCTGCTGCACCGTCCGCTGGCGGAGCACGTGGTCAACCGGATCACCGGTCAACCTGCCATCGTCACCAGCTATAACGATAAACGGGAATCCGAACCCGCACCGCTGCCGTTTTCACTTTCTGCCCTGCAGATTGAGGCCGCGAAGCGCTTTGGCCTGAGCGCGCAGAACGTGCTGGATATCTGCCAGAAGCTCTACGAAACCCACAAGCTCATCACCTATCCGCGTTCAGACAGCCGCTACCTGCCTGAAGAGCACTTTGCCGGACGCCACGCGGTGATGAACGCCATCAGCGTGCATGCGCCGGATCTGCTGCCGCAGCCGGTCGTCAACCCGGATACCCATAACCGCTGCTGGGACGATAAAAAAGTCGATGCCCACCATGCGATCATCCCGACGGCGCGGGCCAGCAACGTCAACCTGACGGAGAACGAAGCGAAGGTTTATAACCTGATCGCGCGTCAGTATCTGATGCAGTTCTGCCCGGACGCGGTGTTCCGCAAGTGCGTCATTGAGCTGGAGATCGCCAAAGGCAAATTTATTGCCAAAGCACGTTTTCTGGCGGAAGCGGGCTGGCGCACGCTGCTTGGCAACAAAGAGCGTGACGAAGAGAACGACGGTACTCCGCTGCCGGTGGTGGCTAAAGACGACGAACTGCTGTGTGAGAAAGGGGAAGTGGTAGAGCGCCAGACGCAGCCACCACGTCATTTCACCGATGCGACGCTGCTCTCCGCCATGACCGGAATTGCCCGTTTTGTGCAGGACAAAGAGCTGAAAAAGATCCTGCGCGCCACTGACGGACTGGGAACCGAAGCAACCCGCGCGGGGATCATCGAGCTGCTGTTCAAACGCGGCTTCCTGGAGAAAAAAGGGCGCTATATTCACTCCACCGAGCCAGGCAGGGCATTAATCCACTCCCTGCCGGAGCTGGCTGCCAGGCCGGATATGACGGCGCACTGGGAATCGGTGCTGACGCAGATCAGCGAGAAACAGTGCCGCTATCAGGACTTTATGCAGCCGCTGGTGGGGACGCTGTATCAGCTGATCGATCAGGCGCGCAGCACGCCGGTGAAGCGGTTCAGAGGAATGGTGGCACCGGGTGGTGGTGCGAAGAAACCGTTTAAAAAGAAAAAGAGCGCGGCCTGACACCCCCTTTTTTTTCCCTCTCCCTGTGGGAGAGGGCCGGGGTGAGGGCACCCGGCCGCACGATAAACCTTAAATCACACCCTGCCCAATCATCGCGTCCGCCACCTTCACGAACCCGGCGATATTCGCACCACGCACGTAGTTGGTTTGCGAGGCCTCGCCGCCGTACTCTACACAGGCGTGGTGAATATCCAGCATGATGTGGTGCAGACGGGCATCCACTTTCTCTGCTTTCCAGCCCAGACGCGCGGCGTTTTGCGCCATCTCCAGACCGGACGTTGCCACGCCGCCGGCGTTGGCGGCTTTTCCCGGTGCAAACAGTACGCCCGCTTCCAGGAACAGATCGGTCGCCTCGATGGTAGTTGGCATATTTGCCCCTTCGGCTACCGCTTTTACGCCATTGCCGATTAAGGTGCGGGCGGCTTCAACGTCCAGTTCGTTCTGGGTTGCACACGGCAGGGCGATATCCACCGGCACGCCCCACGGCTGTTTACCCTCAAGATAGGTCAGACCAAACTCGCGGGCATAATCGGCCACGCGGCCATCGCGGCTGGCTTTGATTTCACACAGACGCGCCAGTTTCTCAGCCGTGAAGCCGGCTTCATCCACGACGGTACCGCTGGAATCAGACGCGGTGACCACGCGGGCACCAAACTGCATTGCTTTTTCGATGGCATATTGCGCCACGTTACCGGAGCCGGAGACTGCAACGCGCATGCCTTCGAAGCCTAAGCCGTGGCGTTTCAGCATCGCTTCGGTGAAATAGACCAGACCGTAGCCGGTCGCTTCCGGGCGGATCAAGCTGCCGCCGAAGGAGAGTCCTTTGCCGGTAAAGACGCAGGCGCTGTTGTTTGAGAGCTTTTTCATCATTCCGGCCATAAAGCCCACTTCACGCCCGCCTACGCCGATATCACCGGCAGGGACGTCGGTATCCGGGCCAAGGTGGCGATAAAGCTCGGTGATCAGCGCCTGGCAGAAACGCATCACTTCGCCTTCGCTTTTGCCTTTCGGATCAAAATCGCTGCCGCCTTTACCGCCGCCCATCGGCAGGGTAGTTAGCGCGTTTTTAAAGGTCTGCTCAAAGCCAAGGAATTTCAAAATCGACAGGTTCACTGAAGGGTGGAAGCGCATCCCGCCCTTAAACGGCCCGATGGCCGAGTTAAACTGCACGCGCCATGCGCGGTTGACCTGCACCTGATTGCGGTCGTCCACCCACGCCACGCGGAACTGGATCACGCGCTCAGGCTCGACGAGGCGCTCAAGCAAAGACATCTGACGATAACGCGGGTTTTGTTCCAGGAAGGGCCACAGGGTGGTCATTACTTCACGTACGGCCTGCGCAAACTCGCTCTGATGCGGGTCGCGCTGCTGAACATGGGTGAGAAAACTTTCCAGAGTGCGTGTCTGATCCATAGATATAAGAACCTCTTATGATAATTTCCGTATGTGTCTTATACGATTTGTGTTGTTTTTTTGACTATACCACCCGTACCGCTTTGCGAAGCAAGCAGAAATTTATGTCGAAAGGGAAATTAATGACCTGTGCGGCGTCATAACCAAAAGCGATGACGAGATAAATTAAAGGTTCCGCGATGATTAACCGTTATAGTCATTATCAGGACACAACAGGAAGAGAAGTCTATGAACCGTTACGTGATGACCGCGTTATGTTTGATGCTGAGCGCTGGCGCGCAGGCTGACCGCATTCGCCCGGATGTGGAAGTGAACGTCCCGCCGGAGGTCTTTAGCTCCAGCGGCCAGAGAGCGCAGCCCTGTAACCAGTGCTGCATCTATCAGGATCAGAACTACTCAGAAGGGGCGGTAGTGAAAGCGGACGGCATCCTGCTGCAGTGCCAGCGCGATGAACGCACCATCAGCACGAACCCGCTGGTCTGGCGTCGCGTAAAAGAATAAAGGCTTCCAGCAGCGGAATATCCGCCGGGGCTAAGGGGTAGTCAAACGCCTCTTCAGGCGTACACCACACCAGGGCGCTGTGGTAGTGCGCCGTTAGCTCACCGCTGAAGTGGGGAACGTGCCAGGCGTGCAAATTGATAAGCCGCTGTGACACTTCCCGCTGGTGGCTTGCGACGTAGTGCGACGGTTGCGCGTGGATCCCCAGCTCCTCCTGCAGCTCGCGGATCAGCGCCTCGGGCTGCGTTTCTCCGGCTTCCACCTTTCCACCAGCAAATTCCCACATCCCCGGTTGATCGGCATGCATGGGGCGCTGCGCCAGTAAAATTTTATTGTCTTTTTCGATGATTGCCGCAACGACATCGAGTGTTTTCAGCATGGTCGTCAATACTTGTTAGCGAAAAACACCATATTATCGTGCCCTTTCCAGGAGTCCAGTCATCAGGAGAATCACGTGAAAGCGACATCCACCTGGGTTGCCCCGGTTGAATCCCTTCCCGCCAGCCTCAAACCGATTGCCGCCATGCAGAAAAAACATTTTGGCGCAGTGCTTAACCCCACGCGCTGGTGGGGACGCATGCCGCGCCTGTTCTGGCTGGTGGCGCTGTTTATCGGGTTTCTGGAGCGACGCAACGCCCGCCTGACGCCGGTGCTGCGCTCGCTGCTGATGACGCGGGTATCGCAACTCTGTCACTGTGCGTTTTGTATTGATGCCAACAGTCTACGTCTGGCCGAACGCGCGGGCGCGCTGGATAAAGTGCAGGCCGTGAGCCAGTGGCGTGACGCTGCGCTTTTTAATGAACAGGAGCGCGCGGCGCTGGCCTATGGGGAGGCCGTGACCGCCACGCCGCCGCAGGTGGATGAGGCGCTCAAAAGCGAGCTCAAACGCCTTTATACCGATGAGACGATTAGTGAAATGACGGCGCTGATTGCGTTTCAAAACCTTTCGGCCCGCTTTAATGCCGCCCTTGATTTCCCGGCGCAGGGGCTGTGCGACACGTTTAAAGGAAAGCCGCATGCTTGATCGACATATTCATCCCCGGGTAAAGCCCGCCCTTAACCGGCTGGCCTCCTGGCTGGATAAACCCGGCATCACGCCCGATGGCTTAACCTTGACCGGATTTGCCGCAGGCGTGCTGACGCTACCGTTTCTGGCGCTTGGCTGGTATCCGGCGGCCCTGGTCGCCATTGTGGTTAATCGCCTGCTGGATGGCCTGGACGGCGCACTGGCACGCCGCAGAGGGCTGACGGATGCGGGCGGGTTTCTGGATATCGCGCTCGATTTTTTGTTCTACGCGCTGGTGCCGTTTGGTTTCGCCCTCGCGGCTCCCGCAGAGAATGCGCTGGCCGCGGCCTGGCTACTGTTCGCCTTTATCGGAACCGGCAGCAGCTTTCTGGCCTTTGCTGCACTGGCGGCGAAACACAATATCGATAACCCCGGCTATGCGCACAAGTCGTTTTACTATATCGGCGGATTAACGGAAGGGACGGAGACCATCGTGCTGTTTGTGTTGTGCTGCCTGTTTCCGGCGCACTTCACGCTTCTCGCGTGGGTATTTGGCGCGTTGTGCTGGCTGACCACCACAACGCGCATCTGGAGCGGGTGTCTGACGCTACGCTCACTCACGCCCTAGCGCGAACTGTCGGGTCCGCGTTCGCCAGACGACACCGGGTTTTGCGGGTGGCTGCTCCATTCGTACCAGCCACCGTCATAGACGGCGACGTTTTTCCAGCCCATCGCCCGGGCATACATAAAGCCCTCAGAAGCTCGCCAGCCGGTACCGCAATAAAAGGCCACGTGCTGTTCCGGCAGGATGTTCCAGCTTTTCCACATGGCGGCGATGTCATCGGCGCTGCGCATGGTGCCGTCCGGGTTATGGAAATCTTCCATGTGGGTGGCATCGCTTCCGGCATGACCCCAGCGGGCCCCGGCAATTTCACCTTTGGGTTTGATGTAGCTGTAGCCGCTGGTTTCGCCAGTAAACTCCGGCCACGAGCGAATGCTGACCAGCGAAGCATCCTGGCGATGCAGCATCCCGCGCGCCTGCGCCATATCGACCATCAGCTGTGGCTGACCGGGGATCGGCGCGCCGAAATCGGGGGCGGGTTTGACATCAGCAGGCATCCCTCTTTCCACCGGCAGGTTGGCCTCTGACCACGCTTTCCAGCCACCATCAAGAATACGCACGTCCTTCACGCCCGCGTAGAGCATAATTTGTGCCACGCGGGCGGCGGCATAGACATCGCGACCATACAGAATGACGGTGGTATCGTGACGGATCCCGTGTTTTGCCAGCATCGCTTTCAGTTTGTCGTCAGAAACCTTATTCCACAGCGGCTCGCTTTCCACTTCATTGGTATCAATATAACCCGCGCCGGGAATGTGGTTCAGCAGATAGAACTTCGGCGCACCCCAGGCAGCTTCAATCACTTTCCAGTCACCGGCCGGGGCGGCGGTCACCGGTTTACCCTGCGAAAGCTGGTGGATCCACTGCGGATAAACGAGCTGTTCAAAGTGCGGCAGGCGCTGCAGACGATCGGGGGCCTGTAGGGCATCGCTGAGGAGTGAAATCCGGGTATAGCCGGCTTTTCTGAGCCGGGCGCTCACCGCCTGGTTATCCGCGTCACTGCCGTAGAGGGCGAGGGGGGTTGTGGGGGTAAGTTGATGCTGTTTTGCCCAGCGGGCAATCTGGTCGTCGCTCATCGCACTCAGCCAGGTAGCGGAGAGGTTAAGCGCGGCGGGCTCGTGCCCGGAGGGGCCGCTCAGCGTTTGCGGCCAGCCGTTATAAAACGCACTGGCACGGGTATCGATCGCCGCGCCGTGCTGTTCCTGGAGCTGAGCCAGTGTGAGCGAGTGTGGCATATCAGCGGCCATGCAAGAGAGTGAGGCGAGGCCGCAAAGCAGGGCCAGCGCGGTCAGTTGAGAAACACGTTTCATCGAATAACCTGACGTCAGTAAAAGAGGGGGGCATTGTCGTCTCTCCTGAAAGGTAAAACATTGCGTTAGCACATTATTGCCAGCGAGAAATCTCAATCACCTCTCCACCCGGCGGAATATCTTCCTCGTCATGCGTGACCAGCACCACCGGGATATCACGTGCGCGCAGGGCATCAAACACCCATGTCCGAAAGGACGACCGCAGTGATTTATCCAGGCGGCTAAACGGTTCATCCAGCAACAACGCCTGCGGCTCGGCAAGCAGAGCCCGCAGCAGGCTCACCCTGGCACGCTCCCCGCCGGACAGCGTGGCCGGATCGCTGGCATAGTGGTGATTTAGCCCGGCTGAGTCCAGCGCCCGTTGCACCCCTTCCTGGCGTGCGCGCCCGGTGATCCGCGCCGGTAACGCCAGCAGCAAATTTTGCCCGACGCTGTACTGGTCAAACAGCAGGGCGTCCTGAAAGAGAATACCGATCCCACGTTGCTCGACAGGCAGCCCGTCACAGCGGCGATCGTCAAGCCACAGCTCACCCTGCGCCTGAAAGTCGTCAGACAGTGCCCCAACCATCCATGAAAACAGGGTCGATTTCCCGCTGCCGGACGGGCCCATCAGGGTGACAATTTCACCGCGAGGAACATAAAAGTTAATTTCACGGAACAGCGGCGCAATGGTGAGATTGTTGACCTTCAGCATTAACGTAATCCTCGTCGATAATGGCCCGCGAGCCGGGATAACAGTGCGGCAACGCCGAAGACGGCCCCTGTCACCAACAGCAGCCACAGCGCCCGGTTAGCCAGAATCGGGATGCTGCCGCCGCTGCTGAGCGCCACGGTTTCGGTGGTAAGGGTGCTGAAACGCCCCGCGCCGAGCCAGAGTGTTGGCATGTATTGCGCCATGCTGACCGAAAAGCCGGTTGCAAACGCCAGCAGCGCGGGGCGAAACAGCAGGGGACATTTGATCAGGCAGAAGACTTTTGTCCGCCGCCAGCCAAGCGTTCTGGCCGTGAGGAGAAGCCGCGGATCGATGCGCCGCCAGGCGGGTTGCAGTATCAGCAACATCCACGGTAACACCCACAGCAGATGGCTCCAGGGCACGGCGGCGTACTGCCCGTCGATATCCAGCCATAACGCCACCTTGTATTGCCCGGAGACTAGCGGCAGCGCAGGAAGGGCGAGCGGGAGCCAGACCCACAGCGCACCACGCCGCGGCCCCCATTCCAGCCAGAGCAGTATCATGATCAGGGCGATCAGGCTGGCGAGCAGGCCGAACGATAAGCTGGCACACACGGCGCTAACATCATCCCACTGGGCCAGCATCAGCAGCACTCCGGCGCAAAGCATGCCGCATGCGGGGAGGATTCCGCTGAGCATACGGGCGGGCGGCGCGAGGGGTAACGTGCGTCGCACCCCTGTCAGCGCAGGCAACGTGCGACGCCACGCCTTCCAGATACCGAACCCCAGCGCCGAAAGCACGGCCAGCAGCGCGAGCATCAGCAGGCAGAGCAGGGTTCCCTTCGTTTGCTGCTGCACGTCGCCCTGCGTCAGCCACTGCCAGGCCAGTACCGCCAGGGTAGGAGGATTCCCCGGCCCCAGGATGATGGCGACATCCACAACAGAGAGGGACCAGGCGAGCACCGCCAGCATTGTGGCACCCAGCGCCGGGGCGATCTCCGGGATCACCAGCCAGCACAGCCGCTGGAGCCGCCCGTATCCCAGGGTCTGCAACACGACATTCTGGCAGGCCAGTCGGGTTTCAGGTAACACCGCGTATATCGCCCACAGCACGAAGGCGCTCTCCTTGACGGCGAGGGTCAGCCCCAGCCCAATCCCGTAGCGATCCAACATCGGGGAGCAGCGCGTACAGAGCTGATAAAACAGACCGCCTTCGGCAAAGGTCAGCAACACGCTGGTGGCGAAGGCAACGTGGGGAACGGCCAGCAGCCACGGCAAACGGGTACACAGACGACGCCAGTGCTCGCCGGGCCACAGCGTGGTGACGAAAATCAGGGCGATAAACAGGGCGCCGAGAGTGGCAATCAACGTGGATACCAGCGTGGCGGCAAGCGCCTGCGGGATCTGCGGATCATCAAACAGACGTTGCCAGTTTTCCGCCGACATGGCCGGGATCAGCAGCATGGCGCTGGCGGGAACAAGCGGCAGATAAACTGCCACCATCGCCAGCCAGATGAGTGCGCTCAGCGGGTGCCGTAACGACGCAGCCATTCCTGCTCCAGCGCGTTAACCCAGGCAGCGTGCGGCTCCGCAAGCATCCGCGGAAGCCCTTGTGGCGTGTGGGCCTGAAGCTGTTTTGCTTCATCTGCGGGCAGCGTGTTCGCCTGCAGTACGCTAGGATCGCCCCAGATAGCCGGGTCGGCTTTGCGGATCTGCGCCTGAGGTGAGAGCAGGAAATTGGCAACCACCTTCGCCCCCGCGCTGGCGCTGGCGTTCGCCGGGATGGCAACAAAATGAACGTTACCGATCATCCCGTTGCGAAAACCAAAGCTGTAGCTGTCGGATGGCAGTTCACCGCTGGCCACTTTTTGCAGTGCATGTGCCGGGTTAAAGGTTAGCGACAGGTCCAGGCTGCCGCGGGCAAGCAGGGTATCCATCCGCGCAGGAGAAGGCGGAAAATCTTTTCCTTCTCGCCACAGCAGCGGGTGGAGTCTGTCGAGGTAGTCCCAGAGCGGCGCGGTAACCTGCGCAAAGGTGTCATCGGGCGCGCGTTTCAGCGCATCAGGCCGGGAAGTGAGCGTCAAAAGCAACTGCTCAAGAAACGCGGTGCCGGTGAAATCTGGCGGACGGGGATAGCTGATTTTACCCGGATGCTGCTGCGCCCAGGCCAGTAATGCCTGCGGATCTGACGGCGGAGTCGGCATGCTCGCTTTGCGGGCGATAAAGGTGAGCTGCGCGCCACCCCACGGAGATTCTGCGCCCTCGGTTGGCAGGGCGAAATCTTCCGTGACAGGTTTGTTTGTATCGACATAGCGCCAGTTAGGCAGCGTCTGCGCCCACCCGGTTTGCAGCAGGTTAGCCTCTTTCAGCGTGCGGAAATTTTCACCGTTAACCCACAATAGATCGACTGAACCGTGGGTCTTACGCCCTGCGGCGGCTTCTGTCTGGATCCGTTTTACCGCGTCCGCCGCATCGGCCAGATGGACAATGTTGAGGTTGATGGCGTAGTGCGTTTTCATCTCACCGCTGACCCAGTCGAGGTAGCGGTTCACCGCCTGATCGCCTCCCCAGGCGTTAAACCAGACGGTCTGGCCTTTGGCCTGTTGTTGGATAACGTGCCAGTTGTCGGCGGCACACAGAGGGGCGGTCAGCAGCAGACCGGTCAGAAACGCGCAAAAACGCACACGGCGCATAATGCCTCACTTTTTAAACGAAGAGGGGAGTCGGGAAAACAGCCATCGGCTCACCAGCGGTAATAACCCCAGTAGTGTAAAGGCTAACAGCATGCCCGGCGACAGAATATCGCGCAGCGAGGTGATTTTCCCCAGCTCGCGGCCGGCGTTGAGGAAGATAACCGTCGCGGGCAACATGGCGAGCTGGCTGACCCACCAGTACCGGCGCACCCCAATGCGGGTCAGCCCCATCAGCAGATTGACCAGAAAAAACGGGAACAACGGCATCATGCGCAGGGCGAAAAGATACCCTGCGCCGTCACGCGTCATCCCGGCGTTCACCGTTTTCATCTGTTGGGCAAACCGTCGCTGAACCCAGTCGCGCAGCAGATAACGGCTGGCGAGCATCGCGAGCGTGGCGCCGAGCGTGGAGGCAAACGACACCAGCAGCGTCCCTTCCCACAGCGTAAACAGCGCGCCGCCCAGCAGGGTCAGTATCGCGGCACCGGGGATAGACAAGGCGGAAACCACCACATAGAGCGCAAAAAAGAACAGCGCACTTTGCAGGGGGGAGTCGTCGACAAAGGCGAGCAACGTCTGTTGATGCGTTTTGACGGTTTCAAGAGAGAGCGTGCCCGGAGGAAGAGTGAGCCACGTCAGCATAAAGGCGCCCAGCAGGGCGCACAGTAAGACAATTTTTCGAATGTTCACACGGGGTTACAGCTTGAATTTCGCCCATACCGGCGCGTGGTCCGACGGTTTTTCCATGCTGCGGATATCGTAGTCGATCCCGGTTTCAATGCAGCGTTCTGCCAGCGGGGAGCTGGCCAGCAGCAGGTCTATGCGCAGCCCGCGGTTGTCGTCAAAGCCTTTTGAGCGGTAATCAAACCACGAGAAGCGATCCTGGGTATCCGGGTTGGCCGTGCGGAAGGTATCCACCAGACCCCAGCTCAGCAGGCGATCCATCCACTCACGCTCTTCCGGCAGGAACGAACATTTACCGGTGCGCAACCAGCGTTTGCGGTTCTCTTCACCAATGCCGATATCCAGATCGGTCGGGCTAATATTCATGTCGCCCATGATCAGCACCGGATTCTCTTTTTTCAGTTCGGTGGTCAGGTAATCCTGCAGATCCTGATAAAACTTCGCTTTTGCCGGGAATTTGGTCTCATGGTCACGGCTCTCTCCCTGCGGGAAATAGCCGTTGATCACTGTAATGTTGCCGAGCGCTGAAGGAATTTCCGCCATGATGATCCGGCGCTGCGCTTCTTCGCCATCACCCGGGAAGCCGCGGCGGACGGAAACCGGCGTCTCTTTGGTCAGCAGGGCAACGCCGTAATGGCCTTTCTGCCCATGATAAAAAACGTTGTAACCGAGTTTCACCACCTCTTCGAGGGGGAACATATCGTCGTGAACTTTTGTCTCCTGCAGGCCGATCACATCAGGCTGATGTTGTTCAACAATCGCTTCAAGCTGGTGAGGGCGGGCACGCAGGCCGTTGATATTAAAAGAGACAAATTTCATAGTCGCTGCCAGTGCAAGGTGAATAGTGCATGGATGGTAGCAGAATTTGCGTCGCCTGTTATGGGGATTGACCAATAACTGCGACAGATAATGCCAACGGTGCAATATTTGCACCATTCTGACGCGCTTCGCCCCTTAAGAGGGCGTAAATGGACAATAAATTTCGCGAGCGATCACAATTCCAGAATTATATTTGGCCTCTGCATACTCTTTCTTATTTTCATGCGGCAAAGCGCCGCTTATCGTAAAAATATTCACTTATTATGCAGTAATAGTGAATAACTCCATGTCGTAACCTATTGATATTCTGTTGCTCACTCCCGTTTATGCATTTTTATCGCTGGCTGGCACGAAGCGTGCAATCTACATTCACAGTGCAAACACCCAATTATTTAACATCTAAATAACTTTTTATTTACCGGATGAGGTCGCTATGTCTCTGTCAATTACGCGTGAAAATTTCGATGAATGGATGATGCCGGTTTACGCTCCGGCGGCTTTTATTCCGGTACGTGGGGAAGGCTCGCGCCTGTGGGATCAGCAGGGCAAAGAGTATATCGACTTTGCAGGGGGGATCGCGGTGAATGCGCTGGGCCATGCACACCCTGCGCTGCGCCAGGCGTTAAACGACCAGGCGGCGAAGTTCTGGCATACCGGTAATGGCTATACCAACGAACCGGCGCTGCGTCTGGCGAAAAAACTGATCGACGCGACCTTTGCGGAGAAAGTCTTTTTCTGTAACTCGGGCGCGGAGGCGAACGAAGCGGCGCTGAAGCTGGCACGCAAATATGCGCACGATAAATTCGGGGTGCATAAAAGCGGGATTGTGGCCTTTAAGAACGCGTTCCATGGCCGTACGCTCTTTACCGTCAGCGCAGGAGGCCAGCCGTCCTACTCGCAGGACTTTGCGCCGCTGCCGCCGGATATCCGCCACGGGATGTATAACGATCTGCAGTCTGCCAGCGAGTTGATTAACGACACCACCTGCGCGGTGATCGTCGAGCCAATGCAGGGGGAAGGCGGTGTGCTGCCCGCCCAGAAAGCATTCCTGCAGGGGCTGCGCGAACTGTGCGATCGTCATAACGCGGTACTGATTTTCGACGAAGTACAGACCGGCGTAGGCCGTACCGGTGAGCTGTATGCGTATATGCACTACGGTGTGACGCCGGACGTTCTCTCAACGGCGAAAGCGCTGGGCGGCGGCTTCCCGATTGGCGCGATGCTGACCACCGATAAATTCGCCAGCGTAATGGTCGTGGGCACGCATGGCACCACCTATGGCGGTAACCCGCTGGCAACGGCCGTGGCCGGACAGGTTCTGGATATCATCAATACCCCGGAAGTGCTGAAGGGGGTTAAACAGCGTCACGACTGGTTTGTGGAGCGTCTGAACGCCATTAACAGCAAGACCGGTCTGTTTAAAGAGATTCGCGGCCTGGGGCTGTTAATTGGCTGCGAACTGACGCCGGAGTTTGCCGGAAAAGCTAAACTTATTTCACAGGAAGCGGCGAAACAGGGCGTGATGGTGCTGATTGCCGGTGCCAACGTGGTGCGTTTTGCCCCTGCGCTGATTGTCAGCGAGGAAGAGGTGAGCACCGGTTTAGACCATTTTGCGCTGGCCTGTGAACGTGTGAAATCCGGGGTGTCATCATGATGGTCATCCGTCCCGTTGAGCGCGGCGATCTCGCCGGGCTCATGCAGCTTGCCGGTAAGACGGGGGGCGGGCTGACCTCGCTTCCTGCCGATGAAAAAACGCTGTCGGCGCGCATTGAGCGCGCCCTGCAAACCTGGCAGGGGACGTTGCCAAAAAGCGAACAGGGCTATGTGTTCGTGCTGGAAGATACCGATACGGGGACCGTGGCCGGGATCTGCGCCATCGAAGTGGCCGTCGGCCTTAACGACCCATGGTACAACTACCGCGTGGGCACTATGGTTCATGCCTCGAAAGAGCTGAACGTCTACAACGCGCTGCCGACGCTGTTTCTCTGTAATGACCACACCGGTGCCAGCGAGCTTTGCACGCTGTTCCTTGACCCGGCGTGGCGTAAAGAGGGCAACGGGTATCTGCTCTCCAAATCGCGCTTTATGTTTATGGCCGCTTTCCGCGATCGTTTTAACGAAAAGGTGGTGGCCGAGATGCGCGGCGTGATCGACGACAAAGGTTACTCACCGTTCTGGGAGAGCCTGGGCGAACGCTTTTTCTCAATGGAGTTCAGCCGGGCAGACTATCTGTGCGGCACCGGGCAGAAAGCGTTTATCGCTGAGCTGATGCCGAAACACCCTATCTATACCCATTTCTTAACCCCGGAAGCACAGGCGGTGATTGGCGAAGTCCATCCGCAAACTGCGCCTGCCCGCGCGGTGCTGGAGAAAGAAGGCTTCCGCTACCGTAACTATGTCGACATCTTTGACGGCGGGCCGACGCTGGAGTGCGATATCGACCGCGTGCGCGCGATCCGTAAAAGCCGACTGGTTGACGTCTCTGAAGGTCAGCCCGCGCCGGGTGACTGGCCAGCGTGCCTGGTGGCGAACGAAAATTACACCAACTTCCGCGCCATGCTGGTGCGTACCAACCCGAAATGTGAACGTCTGGTGCTGACGGCGGCAGAACTGGATGCCCTGAAATGTAATGCCGGCGATACGGTTCGCCTGGTACGACTCTGCCCTGAGGAGAAAACAGCATGACTTTATGGATCAACGGTGACTGGGTAACGGGCGAAGGCGAACAGCGCGTGAAGACCAATCCGGTCGGCAACGAGGTGCTCTGGAAGGGGAATGATGCCAGCGCCGGGCAGATCGAACAGGCGTGCCACGCCGCGCGCCGCGCGTTTCCGGCGTGGGCGAAACAGCCGTTCACCGTGCGCCAGGGGATTGTCGAAAAGTTTGCGTCTCTGCTGGAAGCGAACAAAACCGAGTTGACCCGCACGATCGCCCTGGAAACCAGCAAGCCACGCTGGGAAGCGGCGACCGAAGTGACGGCGATGATCAACAAAATCGCCATTTCGGTGAAGGCGTACCATATCCGTACCGGTGAGCAGCATACCGAAATGGCTGACGGCGCGGCCACGCTGCGCCATCGCCCCCACGGCGTGCTGGCGGTGTTTGGCCCTTACAATTTCCCGGGGCATCTGCCAAATGGGCATATTGTGCCGGCGCTGCTGGCGGGAAATACCGTCATTTTCAAACCGAGTGAATTAACGCCGCTGACCGGTGAGGTGGTGGTGAAGCTCTGGGAGCAGGCGGGGCTACCGCCGGGCGTGCTGAACCTGGTGCAGGGCGGGCGTGAAACCGGCCAGGCGCTGAGCGCGCTGAGTGATATTGATGGCCTGCTGTTTACCGGCAGTGCCGGAACGGGCTATCAGCTGCATCGCCAGCTGGCGGGGCAGCCGGAAAAAATTCTGGCCCTGGAAATGGGCGGCAACAACCCGCTTATTGTTGAAGATCCGGATGATATCGATGCGGCCGTGCATCTGACCATCCAGTCGGCTTTTATTACTGCCGGCCAGCGCTGCACCTGTGCGCGTCGTCTGCTGGTGAAGCGCGGGGCGCAGGGCGATGCGTTCCTCAGGCGTCTGGTTGAGGTGAGCGCGCGTCTGGTGCCTGCGACGTGGGATGCCGACCCGCAGCCGTTTATCGGCGGGCTGATCTCCGAACAGGCGGCGCTAAACGTTCTGAAAGCCTGGCAGGACCATGTCTCACGCGGCGCGAAAACCTTGCTGGAGCCGAAGCAGGTTCAGCCGGGCACGTCGCTGCTGACGCCGGGCATTGTTGAGATGAGCGGGACGAGCAACGTGCCGGATGAAGAGGTCTTTGGGCCGCTGCTGTGCGTCTGGCGCTATGACGATTTTGACAGCGCCATTGCGATGGCCAACAACACCCGCTACGGCCTGTCGAGCGGTCTGATTTCGCCGCAGCGCGAGAAGTTTGATCAGCTGTTGCTCGAAGCGCGCGCCGGGATTGTTAACTGGAACAAACCGTTGACCGGAGCCGCGAGTACCGCACCGTTTGGCGGCGTAGGCGCATCCGGCAACCATCGTGCCAGCGCCTGGTATGCAGCGGATTACTGTGCGTGGCCGATGGCGAGCCTGGAAACAGCTGCGCTGACGTTGCCGGACACGCTGAGCCCGGGTCTGGACTTTAGTCAGGGAGAACGCCATGAAAGCGCGTGAAGTGAATTTTGACGGACTGGTGGGGCTGACGCATCACTATGCCGGGCTCTCCTTTGGTAATGAAGCCTCGACGAAGCATCGTTTTCAGGTTTCCAACCCGAAACTGGCGGCAAAGCAGGGGCTGCTGAAAATGAAGGCGTTATCGGACGCGGGTTTTCCGCAGGCGGTGATCCCGCCGCAGGAGCGTCCAAACGTGGCGGTGTTACGCCAGCTTGGTTTTAGCGGTACGGATGAGCAGGTGGTCGAAAAAGCGGGAACGCAGACGCCACACCTGCTCTCGGCGGCGAGTTCTGCCTCCTCAATGTGGGTGGCCAACGCAGCGACCGTCGCACCCTCTGCCGATACGCTGGATGGCAAGGTCCATTTGACGGTGGCGAACCTGAACAACAAATTCCACCGCGCCACCGAAGCGGAGACCACGGAGCGCGTGCTGCGCGCCATATTCCATAATGACGCCCATTTTGCTGTCCATCCGGCTCTGCCGCAGGTGGCGATGTTTGGTGATGAAGGTGCTGCCAACCATAACCGCCTGGGCGGCGATTACGGTGAACCGGGGTTACAGCTGTTTATTTACGGGCGGGAAGAGGGCGGCCATTCTGCGCCCACCCGCTACCCGGCCCGACAGACGCTGGCGGCAAGCCAGGCCGTGGCGCGTCTGAATCAGGTCAATCCGTCACAGGTGATTTTTGCCCAGCAGAACCCGCATGTGATCGACCAGGGCGTGTTCCATAACGACGTGATTGCCGTCTCTAACCGTCAGGTTCTGTTCTGCCACGAGCAGGCGTTCGCCCATCAGGAGAAACTCCTCGCCACGCTGCATGAACGCGTGCCCGGCTTTATGCCGATTCAGGTACCGACCCAGGCGGTGAGCGTGCAGGATGCGGTTGAGACCTATCTCTTTAACAGCCAGCTGTTGAGCCGGGACGATGGCAGCATGATGCTGGTGTTGCCGCAAGAGTCCAGGGATCACCAGGGGGTGTGGCGTTATCTGACGGAACTGGTGAAAGCCGACAACCCGATTGCGGAGCTGCGCGTCTTTGATCTGCGCGAGAGCATGGCGAACGGGGGCGGTCCGGCCTGTTTACGTCTGCGCGTGGTACTTACGCCCAATGAAATGCAGGCCGTTAACCCGGCAGTGATGATGAATGAGACACTATTTAACACCCTGAACGACTGGGTGGACCGCTACTATCGCGACCGGTTAACGCAGGCCGATCTGGTTGACCCGCAGCTGCTGCGCGAAGGCCGCGAGGCGCTGGACGCGTTAACCTCAATCCTGCAGCTGGGCCCGGTTTACCCGTTCCAGCGCTAAAGGAGAGGCTATGGAGAATTTACTGG
Organism: Enterobacter sp. WCHEn045836; assembly: GCF_003965585.1. Classification (NCBI taxonomy): domain Bacteria; kingdom Pseudomonadati; phylum Pseudomonadota; class Gammaproteobacteria; order Enterobacterales; family Enterobacteriaceae; genus Enterobacter; species Enterobacter sp. WCHEn045836. The sequence continues at coordinate 243,246 of NZ_RXPT01000007.1, read as the reverse complement.
CGCTGACGCTGGCAGACGAAACGCCTGAGCAGAGTGAGGGGGACGGCCCCTCATTCCACTGGCAATGGCTGGGACGCGGCGTGCTTGAGCTGACGCCGACCGCGAAGAGTGAACAGTCGCTTGTGCTTTCAACCGGCATTCACGGCAATGAAACGGCACCCGTGGAAATTGTCGACCTGCTGCTGCGCGCATTGTATCGCGGGGAGATTGCGCTGCACTGCCGCCTGCTGGTGGTTCTGGGGAACCCGACTGCGCTGGCGCAAAACAAACGCTATCTGGTGAGCGATATTAACCGCATGTTCGGTGGCCGCTGGTCGCAATTCCCGCCGAGTGATGAAACGGCACGGGCGCAGTGGCTGGAGCAGATCGTCACTCACTTTTTCACCGACGCGGGACCATCGCGTTGGCATCTCGATCTGCATACGGCGATCCGTGCCTCGTATCACGTGCGCTTTGGCGTGCTGCCGCAGCGGAATCAGTCCTGGGATGAAGACTTTCTGCGCTGGCTGGGGGATGCGGGGCTGGAAGCGCTGGTCTTTCACCAGTCGCCGGGGGGCACCTTTACCCACTTCACCTGTGAACGCTTCGGTGCGCTGGCCTGCACGCTGGAGCTGGGAAAAGCGCTGCCGTTTGGGCAAAACGATCTCACGCGCTTTGCCCCGACGCATCTTGCGCTGCGGGCGCTGCTGGGCGGTACCGTGCCGGAGCATACCAGCCAGCCCGTCGAGCGTTATCGGGTAGTGCAGCAGATCACCCGCCGCAGCGAAGCTTTCCAGCTTCACATGGCGGCCCACACGCTCAATTTTACGCCGTTTCGCAAAGGGGTATTACTGGCGGAGGATGGTGACGAGCGCTATGAGGTGCAGAAAACCACCGAGTATGTGCTGTTCCCCAACCCGTCGGTGGCCTTTGGTCTGCGTGCCGGGCTGATGCTGGAAAAAGTGTCCTGATCGTTTCCCCTCCTGTCTGCAGGAGGGGAAATTTAAAACTATTTTCTTAGCGATTAAGGCGATCGCATTTTCTTTGCGGAATATTCCTGGATTATTGCTTTATTATTAATCGGTAGTTGGTTATACTTCTGCACAATCTCTTGATAATCAGTCTGTTGCATATTTTTGTTGCAACTCTCCATGCTTTATCCTTATTTCCTCCATATTTGGCGAAAATTTGTTTTTTACACTTTCATTGTTTTACCGTTGCTCTGACTAATTGACGATAAACCCCGTAAAGTTAATCTCGTCAACACGGCATAGCGCCGAAGAATAACTGAAAGTAAGGAAATAAATTATGCGTAAGTTTACTGCACTGTTTGTTGCTTCTACCCTGGCTCTGGGCGCTACCAGCATGGCGTTCGCCGCAGATACCGCAACCACGACTGCCGCGCCTGCTGAAGGCAAAATGATGATGCATCACAAAGGCAAGCCGGGTATGCACGAGATGATGATGTTCAAAGATCTGAACCTCACGGATGCACAGAAACAGCAGATCCGCGACATCATGAAAAGCCAGCGTGACCAGATGAAACGTCCTCCGCTGGAAGAGCGCCGCGCGATGCATGACATCATCGCCAGCGACAGCTTCGATAAGGCCAAAGCCGAAGCGCAGATCGACAAAATGGCTGAGCAGCATAAAGCACGCATGCTGGCTCATATGGAAACCCAGAACAAGATCTACAACATTCTGACGCCGGAACAGAAAAAACAATTTAATGCCAATTTTGAGAAGCGTCTGACAGAACGTCCGGCAATGGAAGGTAAAATGCCAGCACCAACCGAATAATCGGTTCACCCTCTTAAGACCGCCGGGATCCTGTCTACAAAAGCGCAAACGCTGTGGACAGGACCGGCGGTTTTTTCTTTCTTACCCTCTTGTCTGCCGCAACAGGCGCGGTATTCTCCTCACATCGCTTCAGAGAATTCATGACGTTAGATTTTTATCCACGTCCCGCTAAGGCCTGCCCACTCTGCTGCCGATAATACGTCTGTGACTATTCAACCATAACAAACAAGACAGCAACGATAGCGATATCCTTGCCCTGGCGCTCGTTGCGCCATTCAGGAGTGGTGATGGAGTTCTTTGATATCCGTAAGATGCCGGTCAGTCTCTGGCGTAATGGTGCTGGTGAGACGCGCGAAATTTGTTGTTTTCCTCCCGCGACGCGCGACTTTTTCTGGCGTGCCAGCATTGCGACCATCGCCAGTAATGGCGAGTTTTCCTCTTTTCCGGGTGTGGATCGGGTGATTACCTTGCTGGAAGGGGGAGAGGTGACGCTGGATGCCGGTCAGGCGTTTTGCCATACCCTGAAGCACCATCAGCCCTTTTGTTTTTCCGGCGATCAGCCCGTAAAAGCGCTGCTCACCGAAGGTCAGATGTCGATGGACTTCAACATCATGACCCGGCGGGATTGCTGCCAGGCGAAAGTGCGGGTGGCTGACCGTACCTTTACCACCTTTGGTTCACGTGGCGGTGTGGTATTCGTGTTAAGCGGTGCGTGGCAGTTGGGGGATAAATTGCTGACGGCCGATCAGGGCGCGAGCTGGGAGGAGGGAACCCATACCCTCCGTTTGCTGGAATCACAGGGCACGTTATTATTCAGCGAAATCAACTGGCTGCCTGGTCACTGAGCACAATAACGTCAAACTCGCCGGTCAGCACGGGCTTACAGAGAATTTTGTAGCCATCATGGTCGAAGCCGGCGGGTGTGCGCAACAGGGTGGCGGCCTCCTGCAGGTTATCGACTGCACCCAGCCAGAACCAGTTATGGACGATGTGGTACTGCGTCATTGTCTCTCCCACTTCTTTTAGCGCAACAGCGCCTTCCCATGGCCAGCAGTTCACGCTGATGGCCGCCAGCCCGCCAAGAAGCCGGGCGTGATGTTCCTCCAGGCTCTCTTTGCCGCAGCAGGCACCCGCACAGCGCTTGAGCGCAGAGCGGAAACAGGCGCGTCCACGGGTGGTGGCCTCCAGCCCCAGCAGGCTGTAGCAAAGCTGCTGCTCGTCCGCCAGCGTTTGCAGCGCCTGTAGCGCAGCACGTTTGTTGGCGAACAGGCCGTACAGATTCGGTGCATGGGAAAAATCGACGTCGCGCGCATAGACAACCTGCGGTTTGCCCGCGGTTATCTGCAGCGAGCAGAGCTGACGATTGCGGCGCAGACGCTTATTAAACAGCGGCTGTTGCTCTTTAATTAACCGGGCTTCCAGTAAGAGCGCCCCCATCTCTCCCGCGGTCGGATACCAGCTGATGCGTCGCGACTGACGGAGCATGGCGGCTTCGTCCGGCGTGCGCAGATGGGACAGCACCCGGCTGCGAATATTCACGCTCTTGCCGATATAGAGCGGCAGGGTGTCGCTTTCGCCATGAAAGATGTACACGCCTGGCTGTTTAGGCAATTCCTCAAGCCAGGGGCGGAGATGTTCGGGATATTCATAGATAGCCGCCGCTTCAAACTCAAGACGCGGGGCAGATTGACGCCTGCTCACATACCACTCCATATACTGTTCAGGTATACAGTGTAGCAGGTGTGGGGTGGTTAAAAAAGAGCCGGGTGGCCTGATGCCCTCACCCCAACCCTCTCCCACGGGAGAGGGCGCAAACATTAAAAACGGTAACCTGGGTTACCGTTTTGCTTCTATTTCTTCCAGAAATCGTCAAACACGGTAATGGGTGGGCGGCGTTTGTGCTCGGTTTTCAGATACCAGCCTTCGATAATCTTCGCGATACTCTCGTCCAGTTTCTTGCCTTCCAGATAATCATCGATGTTGTCATAGGTCACACCGAGCGCCGCTTCATCCGGCAGGGAAGGGCGATCGTCTTCCAGATCCGCCGTTGGCGCTTTCTTGTATAAATGCTCCGGACAGCCCAGCGCAGCCAGCAGTTGTTTACCCTGACGCTTGTTCAAACGGAAGATAGGGTTAATGTCGGTGCCACCGTCGCCGTATTTGGTGAAGAAGCCGGTGATGGCTTCCGCCGCGTGATCGGTCCCGACAACCACGCCTTTGGTCATGCCGGCGATGCTGTACTGCGCTTTCATACGTTCGCGCGCTTTTTCATTGCCGCGCACAAAATCGCTCAGCTCAATGCCCGCTTCGCGCAGCGCCTGTTCGCTCGCCAGCACCGATCCTTTGATATTGACCGTCAGCACGCGGTCAGGCTGGATAAAGGCGATAGCATCCTGACAATCCTGTTCGTCCGCCTGCACGCCATACGGAAGACGTACGGCGATAAACTGCAGGGATTCATCCCCGGTCTCTTCGCGCAACTCTGAGATTGCCATCTGACAGAGTTTACCGGTCAGCGTTGAATCCTGGCCCCCGCTGATGCCCAGCACCAGAGATTTCAGGAAAGAGTTCGTTTTTAAGTACGATTTTAAAAAATCCACGCTGCGGCGGATCTCTTCATTAGCATCTACCGCAGGCTTCGCGCCCAGCGCCTGGATAATCTCGTGTTGCAGAGCCATCACGCCCTCCATATGCAGACCATAAACAGAATGTGTTAACTGTTAAAACTAACCCTTCAGGCGTAAAACGACAAGGATCACAGTTTCGAGTGCGCTATTTTGCGGCGTTTTAGCAGGTTATCGTTGTTTTATTAGAATTTTCCGAAATTCGTCTGGCGTAACTCGCAAAGTTGAACAATAGTACTTTTTATCCCATGCTTAGATAACACGCTGATAAACAAGAGGACGGAATATGAACAAGAACGTAGCAGGAATTCTTAGCGCAGCGGCGGTACTGACTATGCTGGCAGGGTGTACGGCGTACGATCGCACCAAAGATCAGTTTACACAGCCGGTGGTAAAAGATGTCAAAAAAGGCATGACGCGTTCGCAGGTGGCGGCGATTGCCGGTAAGCCTTCTTCAGAAGTGACGATGATCCACGCGCGTGGTACCTGCCAGACCTATATCCTGGGTCAACGTGATGGTAAGGCAGAAACCTACTTTGTTGCTCTGGATGACACCGGTCACGTGATCAATTCCGGTTACCAGACCTGTGCTGAATACGATACCGATCCGCAGGCACCTAAGGCGCAATAACCCTGCTTGCCTGAGGATGTTAACAAGCCGGCCTTTAGGCCGGTTTTTTTATGCATACGTAAATCTTATTTCTTTGCGCGAATTATTTGCCTGAAATGTGAAGGTAGTCAACAAGCCAGGTCAATGAGAGACAATTTAGGCCTGTGCAGAATTATCCCCCCTCTGTACCATTACGTATACTCACTCCAACGATAAACAACAGTCAGCACATTACCTGTCAGCCAGGAGAGCGAGTCGAGTGATAGCGCGACGGCAGGTAGTCATACAAGAGGGAAATTATTATGGAAAAGAAACATATCTATCTGTTCTGCTCTGCGGGCATGTCAACGTCACTGCTGGTGTCAAAGATGCGTGCGCAGGCTGAAAAGTATGAAGTGCCTGTCGTGATAGAAGCGTTCCCGGAAACGCTGGCGGGCGAAAAAGGACAGACCGCGGATGTCGTTTTACTGGGACCGCAGATCGCGTACATGCTGCCAGAGATTCAACGTCTGTTACCGAATAAACCGGTCGAGGTTATCGACTCGGGACTGTATGGCAAGATTGATGGTTTAGGTGTACTGAAAGCTGCTGTGGCAGCCATTAAAAAAGCTGCTAATTAATTTTTATTTTTCCCGTCAAAGAGTTATTTCACACACAATACGCCGTGACCTGGGTTGCGGCATTTAAGGGTATTTTCCTATGAGTAAAGTCATCGCTTCACTTGAAAAGGTACTCCTTCCTTTTGCTGTTAAAATAGGAAAGCAGCCTCACGTTAATGCCATCAAAAACGGCTTTATTAAATTAATGCCGTTGACGCTGGCCGGGGCAATGTTCGTTTTAATTAACAACGTTTTTCTGAGCTTCGGTGAAGGTTCCTTTTTTTATTCATTAGGAATTCGGTTAGACGCTTCAACCATTGAAACCCTTAACGGTTTTAAAGCCATCGGCGGCAACGTATACAACGGTACGTTGGGTATTATGTCGCTGATGGCGCCTTTCTTTATTGGGATGGCATTAGCCGAAGAACGCAAGGTGGATCCGCTGGCCGCGGGGTTATTATCCGTTGCCGCCTTTATGACCGTCACCCCTTATAGCGTGGGTGAAGCTTATGCGGTAGGCGCTAACTGGCTGGGTGGGGCAAACATTATTTCCGGTATTGTTATCGGTCTGGTGGTTGCCGAGATGTTCACCTTTATTATCCGTCGCAACTGGGTAATTCGCCTGCCGGATAGCGTACCGGCCTCCGTTTCCCGTTCATTTTCCGCGTTGATTCCAGGCTTCATTATTCTCTCCATCATGGGGATTATTGCCTGGGCGCTCTCTCACTGGGGCACAAACTTCCACCAGATCATCATGGACTCTATCTCTACGCCGCTGGCGTCGATGGGTGGCGTGGTCGGTTGGGCGTACGTGATTTTCACCTCCCTGCTGTGGTTCTTCGGCGTGCATGGTTCACTGGCACTGGCGGCGCTGGACAGCGGTATCATGACCCCATGGGCACTGGAAAACGTTGCACTTTATCAGCAGTACGGCTCCGTTGATGCGGCGCTGGCGGCAGGTAAAACCTTCCATGTGTGGGCGAAGCCGATGCTGGACTCTTATATCTTCCTGGGGGGTACCGGGGCGACGCTGGGTCTGATCATCGCGGTCTTTATTGTCTCTCGTCGCGCTGACCATCGTCAGGTTGCGAAGCTGGCGCTGCCGTCAGGCATCTTCCAGATTAACGAGCCGATTCTGTTTGGTCTGCCTATCATCATGAACCCGGTGATGTTCATTCCATTCGTCCTGATTCAGCCGCTGCTGGCGGGGATCACCCTGACGGCCTATTACCTGGGCATTATCCCGCCTGTGACCAACATTGCGCCGTGGACCATGCCGGCGGGTCTGGGAGCATTCTTCAATACCAACGGTAGCGTAGCCGCCTTCCTGCTGGCGATATTCAACCTCGGGATTGCAACACTGCTCTATATGCCATTCGTGGCGATAGCCAACAAAGCCGCGACCGTAATTGATGAAGAAGAGAGCGAAGAGGATATCGCCCTCGCACTGAAATTCTAAATATTGCCCGGCGCGGGGTCGCCCGCGCCAGCGAAAAGGAGCTTAAAGATGTTAGATTTGGATAGTATCGTAGCCGAAGACGCCGTAGAGAACGATCTGGAAGAAGTGGTGATGGGCCTTATCATCAACTCCGGGCAAGCACGTAGCCTGGCGTATGCCGCCCTGAAACAGGCCAAGCAGGGCGATTTCGCCGCCGCCAGGACCATGATGGATCAATCCCGCATCGCGCTGAATGAAGCGCACCTGGTGCAGACAAAGCTTATCGAAGGCGACCAGGGGGAAGGGAAGATGAAAGTCAGCCTGGTGCTGGTACATGCGCAGGATCACCTGATGACCTCGATGCTGGCGCGCGAACTGGTGGCAGAGTTAATTGAGCTTCACGAGAAGCTGCAGTAAGTCAGACTGAGTAGCAGGAGGTCAGCACGATGGAAATCAAAACCGCACTTGAACAGCAGCTGTTTAATGGCAAGAATTTTCACGTGGTTATTTACAACAAGACGGAGAGCGCCAGTGGTCTGCACCAGCATGACTACTACGAGTTCACGATTGTTCTGACCGGCCGCTACTATCAGGAGATTAACGGCAAGCGTGTCCTGCTGGAGCGCGGTGATTTTGTCTTCCTGCCGATGGGGTCTTACCACCAGAGTTTTTATGAATTTGGTGCCACCCGCATTCTTAACGTTGGCGTCAGCAGACGCTTCTTTGAGAAACACTATCTGCCGCTGGTGCCGTTCTGCTTTGTGGCGTCACAGGTCTATCGCGTCAAAAACGAATTCATGACCTGGATAGAAACGGTGATTGCCTCGCTCAACTTCCGCGACAATGAGTTCGATGAGTTTATCGAAACCGTGACGTTCTACGTAATGAACCGTCTTCGCCATCACCGTGAAGAGCAGCAGGTGACCGATGATGTCCCGCAATGGCTTCGCAGTACCGTCGAGTTGATGCACGACAAAGGGCAGTTCAGCGAGAATGCTCTGGAAAATATGGTGTCACTGTCCGGAAAATCCCAGGAATACCTGACCCGGGCGACACAGCGTTATTATCGTAAAACGCCCGTGCAAATTATTAATGAAATCCGCATTAATTTTGCCAAAAAACAGCTGGAAATTACCAACTACTCTGTCACCGATATTGCTTATGAGTCCGGTTACAGTAGCCCCAGCCTGTTTATTAAAACCTTTAAGAAATTTACCTCATTCACACCAAACAGTTACCGGAAGAATTTGACGGTAATTAATTAGTGCCTGGCGAGTGTATTCGCCACGAATATTGACTTGATTGCTTGCCCAAATAGCGGGAAGAGTCCGCTATACCTTGCAGGCGATTAACCTGATACGCTAAGGGAGATGTTATGCAAAAGAAATTAAAAGTCGTGACCATTGGCGGCGGCAGCAGCTATACCCCGGAATTACTGGAAGGTTTCCTGAAACGTTATCATGAATTACCTGTCAGCGAATTATGGCTGGTGGATGTTGAGGAAGGTCAGGAAAAGCTGAATATTATTTTCGACCTGTGCAAACGAATGGTTGAAAAAGCCGGTGTGCCATTAACCGTGCATAAGACGCTCGATCGCCGCCAGGCGTTGAAAGACGCTGACTTCGTCACCACCCAGCTGCGCGTAGGCCAGCTCAAAGCGCGTGAACTGGACGAACGCATTCCGCTGAGCCACGGCTATCTGGGACAGGAAACCAACGGCGCGGGCGGCCTGTTTAAAGGTCTGCGCACCATCCCGGTCATTTTCGACATCGTCAACGATGTGCAGGAGATCTGCCCGAACGCGTGGGTAATCAACTTTACCAACCCGGCCGGGATGGTGACCGAGGCCGTCTATCGCCACACCGGGTTCAAACGCTTCATTGGTGTCTGTAATATCCCGATTGGCATGAAGATGTTCATCCGCGACGTGCTGGAGCTGACCGACAACGACGATCTCTCTATCGATCTGTTCGGTCTCAACCACATGGTGTTCATCAAAGATGTGATAGTCAACGGCCAGTCTCGCTTTGCTGAACTACTGGACGGCGTGGCCTCCGGTCGCCTGACCGCTGCATCGGTGAAAAATATCTTCGACCTGCCGTTCAGCGAAGGGCTCATCCGTTCCCTGAATCTGCTGCCATGCTCGTATCTGCTCTACTACTTCAAGCAGAAAGAGATGCTGGCTATCGAAATGGGTGAGTACTATAAAGGCGGCGCACGTGCACAGATAGTGCAGAAAGTTGAGAAGCAGCTGTTTGATTTGTATAAAGATCCGAATCTGAACGTGAAGCCGAAAGAGCTTGAACAGCGCGGTGGGGCGTACTATTCCGACGCGGCGTGCGAAGTGATTAACGCCATTTACAATGACAAGCAGGCTGAGCACTACGTCAATGTGCCGCACCACGGCCATATCGACAATATCCCGGCCGACTGGGCCGTAGAGATGACCTGTATCCTGGGCCGTGAGGGGGCAAAACCGCATCCGCGTATTACTCACTTTGATGACAACGTGATGGGACTTATTCACACCATCAAAGGGTTTGAAGTGGCGGCCAGCAACGCTGCGCTGAGCGGTGAGTTGAATGACGTGCTGCTGGCGTTGAACCTCAGCCCGCTGGTCCATTCCGACCGCGATGCTGAAGTGCTGGCCAGCGAGATGATACTGGCGCATGAAAAATGGCTGCCAAACTTTGCTGCCACGATTGAGAAGCTTAAATTCCAACACCGTTAAGAGGATGTGCGATGGAAAACCTGCTGATCGTCAATGCTGATGATTTTGGCCTGTCAAAAGGGCAGAACTACGGCATTGTTGAAGCCTGTCGCCGGGGAGTGGTGACGTCGACCACTGCGCTGGTGAATGGAGAAGCGATAGCGCACGCGGCGCAGTTGAGCCGTGAAGCGCCTGAGCTGGGCGTGGGCATGCACTTTGTGCTGACGCTGGGGATGCCGCTTTCAGCGATGCCAGGCCTGACGCGCGACGGACATCTGGGGAAATGGATTTGGGAACTGGCAGGACAGGACGCACTGCCGCTCGAAGAGATTGCCCGCGAGCTGGACTGTCAGTACAACCGTTTTGTTGACCTCTTTGGTCACGAACCTACGCATATCGACAGCCATCACCACGTGCATATGATCCCGGCGATTTTCCCTCTCGTCGCGGAATTTGCTCAGCGCAAAGGCGTGGCGATGCGCGTGGATCGCGACGTACGCGGATTGCCGGACGTTGCAGTGGCCACAACCGAGGGGTTCAGCAGTGCATTTTATGGTGATGAAATCGACGAAGCGCTGTTCCTGAAGGTGCTGGATGATTCCGCTGCCCGGGGAGAACGGTCACTGGAGGTGATGGCGCACCCGGCTTTCGTCGATAACATCGTGCGTAAGAGCGCCTACTGCTGGCCGCGCCTGGCGGAGCTGGAGGTGCTGACGTCGCCATCGCTGAAATACGCGATTGCCGAGCGCGGGTATCGGTTGGGGACATTCAGGGATCTGTGAAAAGTGCCGGGTGCGGCTTTGCCTTACCCGGCTTTTTTTTACGCCGGTATCTGGTCAATCTTGCTGCTGCGCGACCAGACGCGGTGCGCGGCAAGCAGATCAAACAGCTTCGTCATAAACGCGTCGTCCACGTTATCGCCTTCCACAATCCCGTCTTCACCCTGGTCGGCCACATTCAGGCGTGCTTTAAACTGGCGCGCATCACCGGAAAGGGCGATCGGTTTCAGGTGCTTATAGGCTTCAAGCAGATAATAGACCGCGTCACCGTTCGTCAGCAGGCTGGCAATATCGCCACACGGCACAATCACCGCGTCCACCGTCAGCGATGGCGCACCGGCAAAGGTGGCGGCAACCGGCAGCACCGACCCGTCATTGGCGGTCACTTCACCCATCCGGGAGTAGAGCAGTTTGGCGTGTACGCCTTTGGCTTTCAGCGCCTGCATGATCCCCAGAACGTCGCTGGCACGGGTTTTGTCGTTAAGCAGGATCGCCACCACCCGGCCTTTAATCGAGCCTCCCGGCACCGCGTACAGGCTGAGCGACGGATCCTTCTTCACCCCGTTAACGTCTTTCGGCGGCGCAAGGTTGCGTTGCTCATCCGTCAGCGTAATGCCGAGGTTATCGGCCACGCTCTGGGCGAGCTGAATATCGATATGCGCCAGTTGATCGACCACGCGCTCGCGGATGTACGTCCGGACAACCTTGCTCAGTTCGAAGCTAAAGCCGCCGATAATATGCTGCTGCTCAATCGGTGTCTGGCTGTTCCAGAACAGGCGAGGGTGGGCATAATATTCACCAAACGATGGGCTGCGTTCGCGGATTTTATTGCCATCCACACGTTCCTGATACGACTCAAATCCGCCCCGTTTAGGGCCTGGAGGCGTTTCACGCGGCCAGTTATCGTTGATGGAGTTCGGCTCATAGTTGGCCGGGTTGGTATCGATATCCTGACGATGCATTCCGTCACGCTGGAAATTATGGTACGGGCAGGTAGGGCGGTTAATCGGGATTTCGTGGAAGTTCGGCCCGCCAAGTCGGCTAATCTGCGTATCGGTGTAGGAGAACAGTCGCCCCTGCAGCAGCGGATCGTTGGTGAAATCCAGGCCGGGGACGATATGACCGGGATGGAAAGCCGCCTGTTCGTTCTCGGCAAAGAAGTTGTCCGGGTTGCGGTTCAGCACCATTTTGCCCACCAGTTGAACCGGCACCAGCTCCTCAGGGATCAGTTTGGTCGGATCCAGCAGGTCAAAATCGAACTTAAATTCGTCCTCTTCCGGGATCAGCTGTAACCCCAGCTCATATTCCGGGAAGTCGCCCGCTTCAATGGATTCCCACAGCTCGCGGCGATGGAAGTCCGGATCGCGGCCGGTCAGCTTCTGGGCTTCATCCCACACCAGTGAGGCCTTCCCGGCGACCGGTTTCCAGTGGAAACGAACAAACGTCGCTTTGCCCTCGGCGTTGATCATCCGGAAGGTATGAATGCCAAACCCCTCCATGGTGCGATAGCTGCGTGGGATCCCGCGGTCAGACATCGCCCACATCACGTTGTGTAACGTCTCGGGTTGCAGGGAGACATAGTCCCAAAAGGTGTCATGCGCACTTTGTCCCTGCGGTATCGCCCAGTGGGGCTCCGGTTTTACCGCATGGACAAAGTCAGGAAATTTATGCGCATCCTGAATGAAAAAGACCGGCGTGTTATTACCCACGAGGTCGAAAATACCCTCTTCGGTATAAAACTTGGTGGCAAAGCCGCGGATATCTCGCACGGTATCTGCCGAGCCTGCGCCACCCTGCACGGTGGAGAAACGCACAAACACGGGGGTGATCTTGTCCGGGTCTGAAAGGAAGTCAGCTTTGGTGATTTCCTTCAGGCTCTTGTAGGGCTGGAAATAGCCGTGAGCGGCGGAACCGCGCGCGTGCACGATGCGCTCCGGGATGCGCTCATGGTCAAAGTGGGTGATTTTTTCCCGCAGGATGAAATCTTCCAGCAGAGTCGGCCCGCGAGCACCCGCGCGCAGGGAGTTCTGATCGTCAGCGATGCGCACCCCCTGATTGGTGGTCAGCGCATAGCCTTCACCGCCTTTGCGGTGTGGCTCCAGTGATTTTAGCTTCTCATTGCCGGTGTCCGGCGATTTCATGCTACCGGGCGCGGTCGGCTGCTCGCCAGGGGCTGAGGGGCCCGGTGAAGGGCGATGAGAGCCATCTTCAGGCGCAAGGGAGTCCATACCCGGCTGTGATTCTTCAGTGCCATGAATGGGTGATTGATGTGTTTTATCTTTGTTCGACATTGCACGCTTCTCCTTTATTCATTCCTAAAAAACCCTGTTAACTATAGAACAATGTAAGGAAAGGGCAGGCGAACTCAGCTTTTTCAGACACCGCCTTAGCAAAAGGCGCTGTCAACCACACGCAAGGCGCGACGCATGGGGGCAGGATCGGCTATCATAGAAATTTCCTGCTTTAAGAATTTGCTTTAGTGAACCAGTCGCTTATGAAACCTCTTCGTCAACAAAACCGCCAGGTGATTAGCTACGTGCCCCGTGTCGAACCCGCTCCCCCCGATCATGCGCTGAAGGTGGAGGGGTATCGCGATGTCTGGCAGTTACGTGGAAAATACGTGGCTTTTGTGCTGATCGGCGAGCACTTCCGGCGTTCACCAGTATTTAATGTGCCGGAAGCGGCTCAGCGGTGGGCGGTACAAATTCGACAGGATGAAGAAGTTGAAGAATAACACGTATAAAAAAACCGCCTGATGGCGGTTTTTTTATTTGCTTAACGGTGCGCCAGCTCGGCGTCGTCTTCACTATCCAGAATGGCTTTGTCGGTCTGCTTCAGCCACTGGCTGGTCAGCGTACCGGCCGTCATTGAGCCGCTGACGTTCAGCGCGGTACGCCCCATGTCGATCAGCGGTTCAACGGAGATCAGCAGGGCAACCAGCGTCACTGGCAGACCCAGCGCAGGCAGAACAATCAGCGCGGCGAAGGTGGCACCACCGCCCACGCCCGCAACGCCTGCGGAGCTAATGGTGACAATACCGACCAGCGTAGCAATCCAGACCGGATCCAGCGGGTTGATCCCAACCGTTGGCGCAACCATCACGGCCAGCATCGCCGGGTAGAGACCCGCACACCCGTTCTGACCAATCGTGGCACCAAAGGAGTCCGAGAAGCTGGCGATAGATTCCGGTACACCCAGTCGACGGGTCTGCGCTTCGACGTTCAGCGGAATAGACGCGGCGCTGGAACGGCTGGTGAAGGCAAAGGTCAGCACCGGCCAGACTTTACGGAAGTATTTCAGCGGGCTTACGCCGTTCACACCGAGCAGGATGCCGTGTACGACAAACATAATGCCCAGACCCAGATAAGAGGCGACAACGAAGCTGCCCAGCTTAATGATGTCCTGCAGGTTAGAGCCAGCGACCACTTTGGTCATCAGTGCCAGAACACCGTAAGGGGTCAGCTGCATCACCAGACGAACCAGCTTCATCACCCAGCTTTGCAGGGTATCGATAGCGGTCAGCACGCGCTCGCCTTTTGGCGCATCGTCTTTCAGCAGCTTCAGTGCCGCCACGCCCAGGAAGGCAGCGAAAATCACCACGCTGATGATGGAAGTTGGGCTGGCGCCTGTCAGGTCAGCAAACGGGTTCTTCGGAATGAAGGAGAGCACCATCTGCGGCACCGTCAGGTCAGCGACTTTACCCACGTAGTTGGTCTGAATTGCGGTCAGACGCGCGGTTTCAGCAGTACCCTGAACCAGACCTTCGGCGGTCAGGCCGAACAGGTTGGTCACCAGCACACCCACCAGCGCAGCAATCAGTGTGGTAAACAGCAGCGTACCGATGGTCAGGAAGCTGATTTTACCCAACTGCGTAGCGTTATGCAGACGGGCAACAGCGCTCAGAATAGAGGCAAATACCAGCGGCATGACGATCATCTGCAGCAACTGGACATAGCCGTTACCGACAATATTGAACCACTGAATGGAGTCTTTCAGTATCGGGCTATCGGAGCCGTAGACGGCATGTAAGGCCAGGCCAAACACGACACCCATGACCAGACCCACCAGCACTTTCTTCGCCAGGCTCCACTGTTTGTGACGCGCCAGGGCGAGAAGCAATAGCAATATAACGAACACGACAATGTTCGCGATGAGTGGAAAATTCATCCCCGTTCTCCTGATTTATTATGTGGCCAGTTTTTACCGGTCCTGTTGGCGCAAGGTTAGCAGAAGTGTGATGTCGCGCTTATATCCAAATGGAATGGGTTATGACAAATGCGATAATTTTGCTGGTTTACTGTTCAATCTGGTGATGAATAAAGCGATTGAACTGAAATTGCAGCGAATTGATCATCTGAGATGACCAGCGCACTGCACTGTTTTCGGGCAAGGTTTGCGGCATCCAGACGGCATAGGCGAACAGAGCCATGCACAACACGCGCTCAAGCTGATTCCCTTTCTGGGGAACGAGAACAGGCAGGCGGAAACGCCAGCGGCAGGGCCACAGTAGCGGTACGCCAGCAGGCGTCAGCATATCGGCGAGAATATGGCTCAAATAGCCCAGCACCATGCCCTGTATGGCATCGGCGGGCACTATCCAGCTTTCTGGCACTTTTAAATAGAACAGCGTCAGCAGGGCAAACACAGCCAGCAGACTGTGGGTAAACCCGCGATGGCCAAAGGCACGGGCGATAGGTTTTGAGATCCACTTCAGGCGTTGCCCAAGAAAAGATTTTGGATGGTCGATGTCGGGCAACAGGCAGGTTAGCACGGCAGAAGGAACAATATGCCACCAGTCCCCCTGTGCAAGCACGGGGGTAAGCTCAGCGTTTTTGGCAAATACTGCGCACGCAATGGAAAAAAGCAGGTGGCCTTCCGCCGTCATGATAAAACCCAGGAAACTGTCAATTCATACAGTATAGGGTTTTTATACAGTAGGCGGAAGAGGTGACGGTGTAACTCTTTGTCACAAAGCGGGTCAACGCGCCAGCCAGCCTCCGTCGACGGCCAGAGTGTGGCCGTTCACGTAATCTGAGGCGGCAGAGGCCAGAAACACCACCGGGCCCTGCAGGTCTTCCGGCTCGCCCCAGCGCCCGGCAGGAATGCGGTCAAGGATTTCCTGGCTACGCTGCTCGTCATCACGCAGTTGCTGCGTATTGTTGGTCGCCATGTAACCCGGTGCGATAGCGTTGACGTTAATACCATGCGCCGCCCACTCGTTTGCCAGCAGACGGGTGATCCCCAGCACGCCACTTTTTGAGGCCGTATAAGAGGGCACGCGGATGCCGCCCTGGAAGGAGAGCATTGAGGCAATATTGATAATTTTTCCACCCTGACCCTGAGCGATGAACTGCTTTGCCACGGCCTGTGAGAGGAAAAAGACGGATTTCAGATTGAGGTCGATCACCTCATCCCAGTCCTTTTCCGTGAACGCCAGCGCATCTTCCCGGCGAATCGTCCCGGCGTTATTCACCAGAATATCAACGCGCCCCATCTCAGCGACGGCACGCTCCACGACGCCCTGAAGGCTCTCCTGCTGGCCGAGGTCGGCCCGAATGGCCGTAAACCGTCTGCCGAGCGCCGTCACGCTGGTCGCCGTTTCCTCAGGCGCTTTACGATTTACACCCACGATATCGCATCCCGCCTGTGCCAGCGCGATGGCCATGCCTTGCCCCAGCCCCGTATCGCACCCGGTGACGATGGCCACTTTTCCTGAAAGAGTAAAGGTATCCAGTATCATACGCGCCTCAGAAGCAGAGTATTGTCGTTCTGACGCTAAGAATAGGAGGCGGCTGTGAGAAATGCAAATGAAATGAAACGATGTTTTATTTTATTTTCAGGCAGCATGAGCTGCCTGAAACGCAGTGCTTATTCGCCTCGCAAGTGCTCCACTGTCAGCTCAGCGAGTGAGTTCAGCTTGACGTCGGCAAGCGCAAAACGCGGATCGTGCCGGCCCTCTTCAGCAGGAACGACAATGGAACGCATCCGTGCAGCTTTCGAGGCCACCATGCCGTTGACAGAATCCTCCAGCGCAACGCAGGTCAGCGGATCGAGGCCGAGCTTAGCGGCACAGTCCATATACACCTGGGGATGGGGCTTGCTGTAAGGGAGCTTTTCCGCAGAGGCCAGCGCATCGAAACTGTCACGCAGTTCGAACATGGTCAGCACTTTTTCCAGCATATGCAGCGGGGAGGCGGAGGCCAGGCCTACTTTCAGCCCCTGTGCTTTACACAGAGCGACAGCTTCACGGACGCCCGGCAACAGCGGCCTGGACTCTTCCACCAGCGCAATGGCGCGGCTGATTATGCGGGCGGTGACTTCATCGCGATCCGGGCCAACCCATGGCTGGTGGGCATACCACAGATCAACCACCATATCGATGCGCAAGCCCAGCGTATCCGGGAGCTCATGGCGGCGGCTGATATCGACGCCGAGGCTGGCCATGACGTCCAGCTCGGCGCGATCCCAGAGAGGTTCGGAATCGATCAGTAATCCATCCATGTCAAAAATAGCGGCAAGAATTTGGCGCGGTGTCGACATCACAACGTCTCCTTATCAAGGGTGTACGACAGACGATACGTGCTAAGTACAATCTGCAATTTAGCATATTGCCTTTAAAGATCGGGCGAAAATGATGGTCAGCAGGTAGACTTAGCGACAAATAACGCGTCTTTATGAAGGGGAACTGATGACGTATCAACAAGCTGGACGCATTGCTGTCTTAAAACGGGTTGCGGGCTGGGTGATTTTTATTCCAGCCGTCATTTCTACGCTGATTTCTGTGCTCAAATTTATGTACGATCACAGCGAAAAACAGCCGGGTATTAATGCGGTTATGCTTGATTTTGCGCATGTCATGATTGAGATGATGCGTTTTAACACGCCATTTTTGAATGTCTTCTGGTTCAACTCGCCCACGCCGGACTTTCACCAGCAGCTCAATATCGGTTTCTGGATTATCTATGCGCTGATCTTTATCGCCATGGCGTTACAGGCCTCTGGGGCACGCATGAGCCGTCAGACCCGTTTTTTACGTGAAGGGGTGGAAGATCAGATGATTCTGGAACAGGCCAAAGGCCCGGAAGGGATGACCCGCGAACAGATCGAGTCCCGCATTGTGGTTCCGCGTCACTCCATTTTCCTGCAAATTTTCCCGCTCTATATCCTGCCTGTGATCATTATTGTGGCGGGCTACTTCTTCTTCTCACTGCTCGGTTTTTTGTAGTCTGAACAGGGTGGCCTGTGGCCACCCGTCCTGCCTTCACGCGGCCAGCATGCGCTCAAGCGCCCGCTGCGCGTTCACCAGATGCTCGCCCCCAAACAGAATCGCGCGGTTCATCAGGGTATACAGCTGATACACCGGCTGACGGTCGAGGAAACCCTGCGGTAAGGGGGAAATGGACTGATAGCCATCATAAATTTGTGGCGGCTGCTCGGGGTGCAGGGGCAGCATGGCGAGATCGCACTCTCTGTCGCCCCAGTAGCAGGCCGGATCAAAGATATAGGGACCGTGAGGGCCCAGCGCGCAGTTATCGGACCACAAATCGCCGTGCAGCAGGGAAGGCTGAGGCTGATGAGAGGCCAGGCGCTGCTGGACATGTTCGACGATGGCATCGATGTTGCCAAATTCGAGGCCTTTCTCGGCGGCCAGTTCCAGTTGCCAGCCGATACGCTGCTCGGCAAAGAATGTCGACCAGCGGCGTTGCCAGGCGTTCGGCTGCGGTGTGGTGGAAAGATCGTTATCAAAGTCGAGACCAAATTGCGGCTGGTCGCTCCATTGATGCAGGCGCGCTATCTGCTGACCCAGAATGAAAGCATTGTGGGCATCCAGAGGACGGGGAGGGAGATATTCCATGACCAGAAAGCTGTAGTCACGATCGCTGCCCACGGCCAGCACCTCAGGGACGGTGACCGTTTTGCTGCGCGACAACAGTTCCAGCTGATCGGCTTCGGCGGTAAAAATAGGGAGCAGTTCTCGCTCATCGCATTTTACGAAGAGATCGCGCCCTGAGTAGCGAATATGCCATGCGGCGTGGATCTCTCCGCCTGGCAGTTCGTTACGCAGTTCAATTTCACCTTCGCCCAGTTGTTCACGTAAAAGATGACTGATAGCCTGCCACATGATCTCTCTCCCATGTTGTCTGCCAGATCATAAAGTTAGCGCATAACTGCGGTAAAAAAATACGAACTAACGCACACCTGAGCGGTTTACCTTCATGCAGGGCACTTATTGTTCTTTTTTCTGCCAGGTTTCCCAGGTATCCACATCAATTTCGGCAGGCTTGTCGGTCACACTCTCAACCAGGCTTTCCGCCAGCGCGCGAACCTCCTCATCGCTGAGGGCGCTTATCAGGCCGAATGCCAGCGTGCCTAAATCATGAATATTGCCTTCTTCATCCGTCAGCGTGAGCAGGAAATTGGCCCGGGTAAAGGCGTTGTTAAGCTCATTCAGCTCGGTCAGCGACGCTTCATGAAGGTTCACGGTAACGACGTAGCGGGTGATGTCACCACTGCTCATAATTCACCTCATTGTTATCATGAAAGTTTTCTTAGCATAGTCGATAGTGTGTGTTTGGCGACTTTGCACTGCATTTCCCCTTCAGCGCGAAGGGGAAACCGGGTTAATTTCGGGACAGGTAATCGACAATTTTTTGCGTATCGGCCAGCGAACACAGCCGCGTTCCCTGGTTGATGGTTGCCGCGCTACCTGCCGCCACGCCGTAGCGCGTCATCTCCAGCAGCGTCGCGCCCTGCGCCAGTTTCAGCGTCATTGCCCCAACCATGCTGTCACCTGCGCCTACGGTGCTCTGGCTTTTCATCGGCGGTGGGACAACCTGCACTGACCCCGTTTCATCCACGGCCAGCGCCCCCTGTGGGCCAAGAGAGACCACCACGCGTCGGGCTTTACCCGTTCGCACCAGCTCCTGGGCCGCGCTGCGCACATCATCTGGCTGAGTAAGTTCGCGGTTAACCAGCGCGCTCAGCTCTTTCTGGTTTGGTTTGACCAGCTCAAGATTGCCCGGCTCTAACGCTGCCTGCAACGCCTCGCCGCTGCTGTCTACGATACAGCGGATGCCGCGCTGCTGTGCGGCACGAATGAGTGCTGCCAGCTTCTCCGTACTGACACCGGGCGGCAGACTGCCGCTGATCACCAGCAGTGAACCGCTTTCAATGGTCAGCACTTTCTCTTCAAGCTGACGAAACTCATCGTCGCTCAGTCTGGCGCCTGGCATCACAAAGCGATATTGCTCCCCGCTGGACTCTACGTGCACGTGCAGGTTTTGTCGCGTCCAGTCTTTGGCCTCGACCGTCTCCACGGCGACCTGTTCATCGGCCAGCAGGGAAACCAGGTGCTCGCCGGTGGCACCCCCGGCGGGGAAAATCGCCGTGGCTTTTCCACCAAGATGAGTGATGGCGCGTGCCACGTTGATCCCACCGCCGCCCGGCTCAAACACCGGGGCACTGCAGCGGAGTTTACCTTCCGGGTAAATCTGCGGCGTCAGGGTGGCGGAATCGAGGGAAGGGGAGAGCGTCAGGGTGTAGATAGAAACCATCATTACCTCCTTTTAGCGTGGGTTCCTTTTAGTCTGGCACCATTTAGCAGGAAGGCAATGTAAATAACAGTATGATTTTCAATATGAATAATGAAAAAGCGAAGGTTAAGCGATATATAAAATAAAACGCATTTTGGGATCGTTCTTATTCAAAAAATGAAATAAGAAAACATTGCTATGTTATTTGCGGCTTTTTATAATTTGTTACCTTTCTCTGGACGCCTTGTCATTGATCCTCAAGAAAGTTTCCGGGACCGTGTGGTCTCTTTTTTTGTTGTACGGACTCCTTAATAAAATGAAGCTTTTGAAGACAGTGCCCGCTGCACTGATGCTGGCGGGTGGCGTGTTTGCGGCTATGAACGCGACCGCCGATGATTCCGTTTTTACTGTCATGGACGATCCCACCGCGGCGAAAAAACCTTTCGAAGGTAACCTGAATGCTGGTTACCTGGCGCAATCCGGTAACACGAAAAGCTCCTCTCTGACGGCGGATAGCACGTTGACCTGGTACGGTAACACCACCGCCTGGTCTCTGTGGGGAAACGCCAGCAACACCTCCGCTAACGATGAACGCTCCTCCGAGAAATACGCGGTAGGTGGACGTAGCCGTTACAACATGACTGACTATGACTACCTGTTTGGCCAGGCAAGCTGGCTGACTGACCGTTACAACGGTTATCGTCAACGCGATGTCTTCACTGCCGGTTATGGTCGCCAGTTCCTGAACGGTCCGGTTCATAGCTTCCGTTTCGAATTCGGTCCGGGTGTCCGTTATGACGAGTACACCGACGGCGATACCAAAACGCAACCGCTCGGCTACGCGTCTGGCACCTATGCCTGGCAGATGACCGACAACACCAAATTCACCCAGGGTGTTTCTGTGTTTGGTGCCGACGACACAACGCTGAACTCTGAGACAGCGCTGAACGTGGACATCAACGAACACTTTGGCCTGAAAGTGGCTTATAACGTGACCTGGAACTCGTCACCTCCAGAGACTGCGCCGGATCATACCGACCGCAGAACCACGGTTTCACTGGGCTATAAAATGTAATGCAGGCGGGCCGATTATTTCGGCCCGTTTTTTATTTTCAGAAACTGTGCTGTTTTATATTAAACGCCGTTTTAAAATAATTGGTCCTCTGAATTCTTCTTAATTTCTTCATAATTCATCCCGGCTACACCTCATTCGTTTATTTGACACAAATTGATCAATAACCGGGCGAGGCAAAAGTATGATCCAGAGTTATACTGAATACTCAGGCAGACATTTGCCTTGAGTAGTATTGCATGACTTCAGAAAGAGAATAATGGTTATGAAAAAAATCCAAAATGCTGCTGCAGCAATGGTGCTTTCCGCACTCTCCTTTGGTGTGTTTGCTGCGGATGACGTCAGCCAGGCCGGGATAACTCGCGCCTCTGACGTTGAAGCCGGTTCAAACATCGCGCCAGGAGCACAGTCTACCGGCCAATCGATGAATGACGCGTTTGACGTGCATAAACTGGTTGCAGGTGAATGGTCCTGACAGGTTATTGTGTATGTCACTATTCCACCTGTATTTCGTATTGACGAAAAACAGGTGGAATATATTTATGTATAACGTGAAATTTCCGCTTAGCCCCAAATCATCGCCGCCCAACGCAATAGCAGCATTGCACCGCAGATGGCAATCAATACCAGCACCATTTTCCAGTGTTTTACGGCAAATCGTTTTGTTGGCATAACCTAATCCTTGTCTGTTGATTCCTTCAGTCTACCAAAATATGCGCTGCGCAGGACAGAAGGTTATGCCATATCACCGGTTGGGTCAGAACCAGTGAAATCTCTCGGCAAGAATCAACGCTAAACCGGCAGCAGAAAGTATATTCAATATCACAACGGTTCTACTGGATACGTTCATGTGATGCCTCATGGCTGTGTCAGGACCTGTTCAAGAATAGCTCAACAATCGGGTATTGCGAGCTCTGGCTGGCGAACACGCGTGAACGGATACATCAGACGTTCAAACTGGTCGCAGAGGGTGCATATGCCCTGTCATTAGTGTTACCATTAGAAAGCCTGCCGTAAACCGGCATTAGTCTGATTTTGGCAGGTGCAGGATGACGAGCCAATTTGACGATTGTTGGTCAGATGGTTTCGTAATCTATTGTTAAACAATGATTATTTTCTTTGTATATGCTCTTATGTGTGGGGCATCACTGCAAATAAGGATATAAAATGCCTGTAATTACTCTTCCTGATGGCAGCCAACGCCATTTCGACCACGCTGTTAGCCCAATGGATGTTGCCCTGGATATTGGTCCTGGACTCGCGAAAGCGACCATCGCTGGCCGTGTGAATGGTGAGCTGGTTGATGCATCCGATCTGATCGAAAACGATGCGCAACTCTCTATCATCACCGCGAAAGATGAAGAAGGTCTGGAGATCATTCGTCACTCCTGTGCGCACCTGTTAGGTCATGCCATCAAACAGCTGTGGCCAAACACCAAAATGGCGATCGGCCCGGTTATCGACAACGGTTTCTACTACGACGTTGACCTTGACCACACCCTGACCCAGGAAGATATCGACGCGCTCGAGAAACGTATGCACGAGCTCGCCGAAACCAACTATGACGTCATTAAGAAGAAAGTCAGCTGGCACGAAGCGCGTGAAACCTTCGTGAAGCGTGGCGAGAGCTATAAAGTCTCTATTCTTGATGAGAACATTTCTCATGATGACAAGCCTGGCTTGTACCATCACGAAGAATACATCGACATGTGCCGTGGACCGCACGTGCCGAACATGCGCTTCTGTCATCACTTCAAACTGATGAAAATTGCTGGCGCCTACTGGCGTGGCGATAGCAACAATAAGATGTTGCAGCGTATTTATGGTACCGCGTGGGCAGATAAAAAAGCCCTGAACGCCTACCTGCAGCGCCTGGAAGAGGCGGCGAAGCGTGACCACCGTAAAATCGGTAAACAGCTTGACCTGTACCACATGCAGGAAGAAGCGCCGGGTATGGTCTTCTGGCATAACGACGGCTGGACTATCTTCCGTGAGCTGGAAACGTTCGTGCGTTCCAAGCTGAAAGAGTACCAGTATCAGGAAGTGAAAGGCCCGTTCATGATGGACCGTGTGCTGTGGGAAAAAACCGGCCACTGGGACAACTACAAAGATGCGATGTTCACCACCTCGTCTGAGAACCGTGAATACTGCATCAAGCCAATGAACTGCCCGGGTCACGTTCAGATCTTCAACCAGGGTCTGAAATCCTACCGTGACCTGCCGCTGCGTATGGCAGAGTTCGGTAGCTGCCACCGTAACGAGCCATCAGGCGCACTGCACGGTCTGATGCGTGTTCGTGGCTTTACGCAGGATGATGCGCATATCTTCTGTACTGAAGATCAGGTACGTGATGAAGTTAACGCCTGTATTCGTATGGTCTACGATATGTACAGCACTTTTGGCTTCGAGAAGATCGTGGTCAAACTCTCAACGCGTCCGGAAAAACGTATCGGTAGCGATGAGACCTGGGATCGCGCAGAAGCGGATCTCGCCGTGGCGCTGGAAGAGAACGGAATTCCGTTTGAATACCAGCTGGGTGAGGGCGCCTTCTACGGTCCGAAAATTGAATTTACCCTGTATGACTGCCTCGATCGCGCATGGCAGTGCGGCACAGTACAGCTGGACTTCTCCCTGCCTCAGCGTTTAAGCGCCTCTTATGTTGGCGAAGACAACGAGCGTCAGGTCCCTGTAATGATTCACCGTGCTATTCTCGGTTCTCTGGAACGCTTCATTGGCATCCTGACCGAAGAGTTCGCGGGCTTCTTCCCAACCTGGCTTGCGCCGGTGCAGGTGGTGGTCATGAACATTACCGATTCTCAGGCGGATTACGTTAAAGAATTGACGCAGAAACTACAAAATGCGGGCATTCGCGTAAAAGCAGACTTGAGAAATGAGAAGATTGGCTTTAAAATCCGCGAGCACACTTTACGTCGTGTCCCGTATATGTTGGTCTGTGGTGATAAAGAGGTGGAAGCAGGCAAAGTTGCCGTTCGCACCCGCCGTGGTAAAGACCTGGGCAGCCTGGACGTAAGTGAAGTGATTGAGAAGCTGCAACAAGAGATTCGCAGCCGCAGTCTTCAACAACTGGAGGAATAAGGTATTAAAGGCGGAAAACGAGTTCAAACGGCACGTCCGAATCGTATCAATGGCGAGATTCGCGCCCAGGAAGTTCGCTTAACAGGTCTGGAAGGCGAGCAGCTGGGGATTGTGAGTCTGAGAGAAGCAATCGAAAAAGCTGAAGAAGCTGGAGTAGATTTAGTTGAAATCAGCCCTAACGCCGAACCGCCAGTTTGTCGTATCATGGACTACGGCAAGTTCCTTTATGAAAAAAGTAAGTCTTCTAAGGAACAGAAGAAGAAGCAAAAAGTTATCCAGGTTAAGGAAATTAAATTCCGTCCTGGTACCGACGATGGCGATTATCAGGTAAAACTCCGCAGCCTGATTCGCTTTCTGGAAGATGGCGATAAGGCCAAGATCACACTGCGTTTCCGCGGTCGTGAAATGGCCCACCAACAGATTGGTATGGAAGTGCTTAACCGCGTCCGTGACGATCTGAGTGAACTGGCAGTAGTCGAATCCTTCCCTACGAAGATCGAAGGCCGCCAGATGATCATGGTGCTCGCTCCTAAGAAGAAACAGTAAGGCCTTCAAGCAGCAAAATCTGTGGAGCCTTCGGGCCTCATAGGTTTTGCTCGCCTATGTTTCGTTTATTTAACAATGCGAAGTGGAAGTTATTAAAATGCCAAAAATTAAGACCGTACGCGGTGCTGCTAAGCGCTTCAAAAAAACCGGTAAAGGTGGTTTTAAGCACAAGCACGCTAACCTGCGTCACATTCTGACTAAGAAAGCTACCAAGCGTAAACGTCACCTGCGTCCAAAAGCCATGGTTTCTAAAGGCGATCTGGGCCTGGTCATCGCGTGCCTGCCGTACGCATAAGTCGTTAACGTTTAACTTTTTTAACTTAGAATAGATACAGGAGAGCACACATGGCTCGCGTAAAACGTGGTGTAATTGCACGTGCACGTCACAAGAAAATTTTGAAACAAGCTAAAGGCTACTACGGTGCGCGTTCACGCGTATACCGCGTTGCCTTCCAGGCTGTTATCAAAGCAGGTCAGTACGCTTACCGTGACCGTCGTCAGCGTAAGCGTCAGTTCCGTCAACTGTGGATTGCGCGTATCAACGCAGCAGCACGTCAGAACGGTATTTCTTACAGCAAATTCATCAACGGCCTGAAAAAAGCCTCTGTTGAAATCGACCGTAAGATCCTGGCTGACATCGCAGTATTCGACAAAGTCGCGTTCACCGCGCTGGTCGAAAAAGCGAAAGCAGCACTGGCATAAGCCAGTTGAGAGAGGGGGCTTAGCTCCCTCTTTTCATATACCTGTCATACTTCAAGCTGTACCTGCGTTGGCTGCGTTCGTTCACCCCAGTCACTTACTGATGTAAGCTCCTGAGGATTCTCTCTCTTGCCGCCTTGTTACAACTCGAATTATTTAGGGTATAACCTTATCAGAAGATTGACTTTTATCCGTGCAGGCTTTTCAATAAGGTCTTAACGGTTTTTACCACACAAGGTAACGCAAGCATGAATGCTGCTATTTTCCGCTTCTTCTTTTACTTTAGCACCTGATTTCAGGAGGCTAGCGCGTGAAAGATGAAACGAAAAACAGCGCCAGATAAGCCTCCTGATGGAGGCTTTTTTTGTGCCTGAATTTAAGAGAATACGTCCACCAAATCGGTGTCTGCACCGACATAATGAGGAAAATCATGTCACATCTCGCAGAGCTGGTTGCCAGTGCAACAGCCGCCATTAATCAGGCCTCAGATGTTGCCGCGTTAGACAATGTCCGCGTCGAATATCTGGGTAAGAAAGGGCACCTGACCCTTCAAATGACTACCCTGCGTGAGTTGCCGCCGGAAGAGCGTCCGGCAGCGGGTGCGGTGATAAACGAAGCCAAAGAGCAGGTGCAACAGGCTCTGAACGCGCGTAAAGCGGCGCTGGAAAGTGCCGTGCTGAATGCGCGTCTGGCGGCAGAGACGATCGACGTGTCTTTGCCGGGGCGCCGTATCGAAAACGGTGGTCTGCATCCGGTGACCCGCACCATCGATCGCATTGAAAGTTTCTTCGGTGAGCTCGGCTTTACCGTGGCGACTGGCCCGGAAATCGAAGATGATTACCATAACTTCGACGCTCTGAACATTCCAGGCCATCATCCGGCACGTGCTGACCACGACACTTTCTGGTTCGACGCCACCCGTCTGCTGCGTACTCAGACCTCCGGCGTACAGATCCGTACTATGAAGGAACAGGAACCCCCGATCCGTATCATCGCACCGGGCCGCGTGTACCGTAACGATTACGATCAGACCCACACCCCTATGTTCCACCAGATGGAAGGGCTGATCGTGGATAAAAACATCAGCTTCACCAACCTGAAGGGCACGCTGCACGACTTCCTGAACAACTTCTTTGAGGAAGATCTGCAAGTGCGTTTCCGTCCGTCCTATTTCCCGTTCACCGAACCGTCTGCAGAAGTGGATGTGATGGGCAAAAACGGCAAATGGCTGGAAGTGCTGGGCTGTGGCATGGTGCATCCTAACGTACTGCGCAACGTGGGTATCGACCCAGAAGTCTACTCCGGCTTTGCGTTCGGTATGGGCATGGAGCGTCTGACCATGCTGCGTTATGGCGTGACCGATTTGCGTGCATTCTTCGAAAACGATCTGCGTTTCCTCAAACAGTTTAAATAAGGGCAGGACAGAACAATGAAATTCAGTGAACTGTGGTTACGCGAATGGGTGAACACCACGCTGGACAGCGAAGCGCTTTCCAACCAGATCACCATGGCGGGTCTGGAAGTTGACGGTGTAGAGCCGGTTTCTGGCGCCTTCACCGGCGTGGTCGTGGGCGAAGTGGTTGAATGCGGTCAGCACCCTAACGCTGACAAACTGCGCGTCACCAAAGTCAATGTGGGTGGCGATCGTCTGCTGGATATCGTCTGCGGCGCGCCAAACTGCCGTCAGGGCCTGAAAGTGGCTGTGGCGACTGTCGGTGCCGTGCTGCCGGGCGATTTCAAAATTAAAGCGGCCAAACTGCGCGGTGAACCCTCTGAAGGCATGCTGTGCTCGTTCTCCGAGCTGGGTATTTCCGACGATCACAACGGCATTATTGAACTGCCGCTGGATGCGCCAATCGGTACTGATATTCGCGAATACCTGAAGCTCGATGACAACACCATCGAAATCAGCGTGACGCCAAACCGTGCGGACTGCTTAGGCATTATCGGCGTGGCCCGCGATGTTGCGGTGCTGAACCAGACCGAACTGAACGCGCCGGAGATTGCGCCGGTTGCTGCCACCATCAGCGACGTGCTGCCTATTCAGGTAGATGCGCCTGAGGCCTGCCCACGCTACCTCGGTCGTGTGGTGAAAGGTATCAACGTCAAAGCGCCAACCCCGCTGTGGATGAAAGAAAAACTGCGTCGCTGCGGTATCCGTTCTATCGATGCGGTTGTTGACGTGACGAACTATGTTCTGCTGGAACTGGGCCAGCCAATGCACGCGTTCGATAAAGATCGTATCGACGGCGGGATCGTCGTGCGTATGGCAAAAGAGGGTGAAACCCTGGTTCTGCTGGACGGCAGCGAAGCAAAACTGAATGCCGACACGCTGGTGATTGCCGATCACGGTAAGGCGCTGGCGATGGGCGGGATCTTCGGTGGCGAACACTCTGGCGTGAACGATGAAACGCAAAACGTTCTGCTGGAATGTGCCTTCTTCAGCCCGCTCTCTATTACCGGTCGCGCACGTCGTCATGGTCTGCACACCGATGCCTCTCACCGCTACGAGCGCGGCGTTGACCCGGCGCTGCAGTACAAAGCGATGGAACGTGCGACCCGTCTGCTGATCGACATCTGCGGCGGCGAAGCGGGTCCGGTTATTGATGTGACCAACGAAGCCACGCTGCCGAAGCGTGCAACCATTACCCTGCGTCGTAGCAAGCTTGATCGTCTGATTGGCCACCACGTTGCCGATGCACAGGTCACCGACATTCTGAAGCGTCTGGGTTGCGACGTGACGGAAGGGCAGGACGAGTGGAAAGCCGTTGCGCCATCATGGCGTTTCGACATGGAGATTGAAGAAGACCTGGTGGAAGAAGTGGCCCGCGTTTACGGCTACAACAATATCCCTGACGAGCCGGTACAGGCAGGTCTTGTGATGGGCTCCCACCGCGAAGCCGATCTCTCCCTGAAGCGTGTGAAAACCATGCTAAACGATAAAGGCTACCAGGAAGTGATCACCTACAGCTTTGTCGATCCTAAGCTGCAGCAGCTGATCCATCCAGGCCAGGACGCGCTGATCCTGCCAAGCCCGATCTCCAGCGAAATGTCGGCAATGCGTCTGTCACTGTGGACGGGTCTGCTGGGTACCATCGTTTATAACCAGAATCGCCAGCAAAACCGTGTGCGAATTTTCGAAAGCGGTTTGCGCTTTGTGCCGGATAATCAGGCAAATTTAGGCATCCGTCAGGATCTCATGCTGGCTGGCGCCATCAGCGGTAATCGCTATGAAGAGCACTGGGACCTGGCAAAAGGCACGGTTGATTTCTACGATATGAAGGGCGATCTGGAAGCGATTCTCGATCTGACCGGTAAATTATCTGAAATTGAATTCCGTGCAGAAGCCATTCCGGCGCTCCATCCGGGCCAAAGTGCGGCTATCTATTTAGCGGGCAAACGCATTGGTTTTATTGGCGTTGTTCATCCTGAGCTGGAACGTAAACTGGACCTGAACGGCCGTACCATCGTGTTTGAGCTGGAATGGAGCCCGGTTGCAGACCGCGTGATTCCACAGGCGCAGGACGTCTCTCGCTTCCCGGCAAACCGCCGTGATATCGCGGTTGTGGTCGCTGAAAACGTGCCTGCAGCAGATATTTTGGCCGAGTGTAAGAAAGTTGGCGTAAATCAGGTAGTTGGCGTAAACTTATTTGACGTGTACCGCGGCAAGGGCGTAGCAGAAGGTTTCAAGAGCCTCGCTATCAGCCTTATCCTTCAGGATACCAGCCGTACACTCGAAGAAGAGGAGATTGCCGCTACCGTCGCCAAATGTGTAGAGGCATTAAAAGAGCGATTCCAGGCATCATTGAGGGATTGAACCTATGGCGCTTACAAAAGCTGAAATGTCAGAATATCTGTTTGATAAGCTTGGGCTTAGCAAACGGGATGCCAAAGAGCTGGTAGAGCTGTTTTTCGAAGAGATCCGTCGTGCTCTGGAAAATGGTGAGCAGGTAAAACTCTCCGGCTTTGGCAATTTTGATTTGCGAGACAAAAACCAACGTCCGGGCCGTAACCCGAAGACGGGGGAAGATATTCCCATTACAGCCCGCCGCGTGGTGACCTTCAGACCCGGACAGAAGTTAAAAAGCCGTGTCGAAAACGCAACGCCCAAAACAGAGTAATATGAACTAACTAAAAAGGCCGCTCTCGCGGCCTTTTTTCTTTGCTCTCGCTGGCAAACCCGCCGTAAAATCAATTACATCTCACGCTAATAAAACCGTACTCATGCTTGATTTTGCCCATCGCCAACAGCGTTCCGATCGACGCCGCCTGCTTTTGCTGGTGCTGCTGCTTTTTGTTGCCGCCGGTTTCAGCCTCTGCGCCGGTGACCAGTGGCTGGGCCCGGAACGCTGGTTGGGTCCCGACGGACAGCTTTTCGTCTGGCAAATTCGTCTGCCGCGCACGCTGGCGGTGATCCTTGTCGGCGCCGCACTGGCGCTCTCGGGCACCATTATGCAGGCGTTATTTGAAAATCCCCTGGCGGAGCCTGGACTGCTCGGCGTGTCAAATGGTGCTGGCGTGGGTCTGATTGCCGCGGTGATGCTCGGCGGTGGGGCGCTTTCGGCCTGGGGAGTCAGCCTTTGCGCCATCGTTGGCGCATTGCTGATCACCCTCATTCTCCTGCGCTTCGCGCGCCGCCATTTATCAACCAGCCGGCTGCTGCTGGCCGGTGTTGCGCTGGGGATCATCTGCAGTGCGTTGATGACCTGGGCGGTCTACTTCTCCACCTCGTTTGATCTGCGACAGCTGATGTACTGGATGATGGGCGGATTTGGTGGCGTAGACTGGCAACAGGGATGGCTGATGGTACTGCTGATCCCGGTCATTCTGTGGGCCAGCGTGCAGTCGCAGCCGCTGAATATCCTTGCGCTCGGTGAAACTTCAGCCCGC
Organism: Enterobacter sp. WCHEn045836; assembly: GCF_003965585.1. Lineage (NCBI taxonomy): Bacteria > Pseudomonadati > Pseudomonadota > Gammaproteobacteria > Enterobacterales > Enterobacteriaceae > Enterobacter > Enterobacter sp. WCHEn045836. Next base: position 212,871 of record NZ_RXPT01000007.1, on the reverse strand, counting down.
CAGCTCGGTATGCCAATTGGCGTCTGGCGTAATGCGCTGGTGATGGCCATCGGCTGGCTGGTCGGCGTAAGCGTGGCGCTGGCGGGGGCGATTGGCTTTATCGGGCTGATTATCCCGCACATGCTGCGTCTGTGTGGCATCACCGACCATCGGACCTTACTTCCCGCCTCGGCGGTGGTCGGGGCGGCAACGCTGCTGGTGGCGGATATCATCGCCAGGCTTGCCCTGACCGCCGCTGAGTTGCCCATCGGCGTGGTGACCGCCACGCTGGGCGCGCCGGTGTTTATCTGGCTACTATTAAAAGCTGGACGTTAAATCGACAACCTGAGGAAATGCTATGCAGTCTGATATTCTGAATACCGAAGTGACCACCATTTACGGGGACAAAACCACCCTGGAGCACTACAAAGGCAACGTGTTGCTCATCGTGAACGTGGCCTCCAAATGTGGTCTGACGCCGCAGTACGAGCAGCTGGAGAACATTCAGAAAGCCTGGGAAAAAGACGGCTTCACCGTGCTGGGCTTCCCGTGCAATCAGTTCCTGGGTCAGGAGCCGGGCAGCGAAGAGGAGATCAAAACGTTTTGCAGCACCACCTATGGTGTGACGTTCCCGATGTTCAGCAAAATTGATGTGAATGGCGAAAATCGTCATCCGCTGTATGCCAAACTGGTGGCCGCTGCGCCGACCGCCGTGGCGCCGGAAGGCAGCGGCTTCTACGAACGTATGGCCAGCAAAGGGCGCGCGCCGCTCTATCCGGACGACATTCTGTGGAATTTCGAAAAATTCCTGATTGGTCGTGACGGCCAGGTTATTCAGCGTTTTTCTCCGGATATGACGCCTGAAGATCCTATCGTGATGGAGTCAATTAAGCTGGCGCTGGCGAAATAATGACATTGCTGATGCAGCTCACGGACGTTGCCGAGACGGGGCGTCTGGAGCCGGTGACGGCGGCCATCCGTGCAGGAGAAATCCTGCACCTTGTGGGGCCGAACGGGGCAGGGAAAAGTACGTTGCTGGCACGCATGGCGGGGATGACCTTCGGGCCAGGCTCGATTACGCTGCTCGACAATCCTCTGAGCGACTGGTCGGCGGTCTCGCTGGCGCATCGGCGAAGCTACCTCGTTCAGCAGCAGCTCCCGCCGTTTGCGATGCCAGTCTGGCACTACCTGATGCTGCATCTGCACGATAAACAGCAGACGACGCTGCTCAGGGAGGTGGCGGCAGCGTTGGGGTTAGAGGACAAACTTTCCCGACATGCCAGCCAGCTTTCCGGTGGCGAGTGGCAGCGCGTCCGTCTGGCGGCGGTGATTCTTCAGATCCACCCGGCTGGCAATCCTCATGGGCGGCTGTTGCTGCTGGATGAGCCGATGAGCGGTCTGGACGTGGCGCAACAGGCCGCGCTGGACACGTTGCTCAGCGCGCTGTGTCGACAAGGCATTGCCGTGGTGATGAGCAGCCATGACCTGAACCATACGCTGCGCCATGCGCACAGCGTCTGGCTTCTGGCGCGCGGGAGGCTGATCGCCAGCGGCACGCGCGATAGCGTCCTTACGCCGCCAAATCTTGCTCGTGCCTACAATATGCCGTTCCGCAGGCTGGATATCGAAGGACATAAGATGCTGATTTCTACCGCGCAGGAGTAACCGTTTCTTGCCTGTTAGCGCCATTGCACGCTAAATTACGAAAAGAATAAAAAAAGCAGAGGATTCGTCTGGACATGCGATTCTGGTTTCTCCTGGTGGCAGTGTTATTTCTTGCGGGATGCAGTAGCCATCGCGCACCGCCGCCTAACCCACGACTTTCAGATTCAATCACCGTGATTGCCAGCCTGAACGATCAGCTGAGCAACTGGCGCGGGACACCTTATCGCTACGGTGGCATGAGTCGCGGTGGGGTGGATTGCTCCGGCTTCGTGCTGATGACGTTTCGCGATAAGTTCGATTTACAGCTTCCTCGCGAAACGCGCAAACAGGCTGAAATCGGTACCGAAATTGATAAAGATGAGTTGTTACCTGGCGACCTGGTTTTTTTCAAAACCGGTTCGGGTGAAAGTGGTCTGCATGTAGGCATTTATGATACTGATAACCAGTTTATTCATGCGTCGACCAGTCGCGGGGTGATGCGTTCTTCCCTCGATAATGTTTACTGGCGTAAAAATTTCTGGCAGGCACGACGTATTTAGTCAGCCACCGACATCGCATTTCTGACGGCATGGCACTATTACACCATGCCGTTTTTTTGCAAATAAGATGATTAAAGTTAAATTTACGACAAATTACTTATGTCCTTATGTGTCTGTTTTATCTAAAACTGGCTATTACTCAGTAACCAGGATAAGATTATTTTAGATTCAGGGATAAATCTGAAAATTAATACGGATCTAATGAAATTAAACTTATTAAAATCAAGACAGTGGAATTGTGTCAGCAATTGCTCCAGGATGTCCTCTCTCATCTTTAATGCGGGGCGAGTGCAATGATTATTACGCTAGATAATGCCTACCAGTCTGAACTGTTGCTCCAGCCTGCCCGCAATAACGCAGGTGAGCTTAAAGGTTTAGAGGTAGTGGTTAACTTTACTGGCGTCGGCAGCGATGTACGGATCCCCACTGAACTCGTTATCCCGCGTCTGACAGCGGCAGAAGAGTTAGCGCTGTTTCACGAAAAACTGCAATTGCTTGATACCTGCAAACTGTTTTTTATTCAGCATCAGTTAATTGCATGGATCAATATTACACCTGTAATAGTTGAGTTTTTATTAACTAAAGGGAACGCTGTTTCAATACTTGAGCGTTATCCGTTTCTTGAGTTTACTGTTAATGAGAATTATCCAGGTTTAAATAACGGGAAAGACGATCTGGAACTGGCGAGAATGGCGATTCATTTTCCGTTGGTGCTGGCAAACTTTGGTGCCGGTGAAGCATCGCTTAAAGCCGTTTATGATGGTTTGTTTAAACGTGTCATTCTGGACAAAGGGTTTATCCAGCAGCACGCTTCTGCGCTTTCTTTTGAGCCATTTATGCGCGCAATCCTGTGGCAAATAACGCCTCACTGTCAGTCAGTGCTGGTCGCCGGTATCGACGATCATAGCCTGTTGCAACGCGTCTTATCCTTCAACTTTGGTGCCATGCAGGGGGCGCTGTGGCCTGCCGTCTCTGCCGGGCGCGTCACCACGCTGGTTCAGTGATAACCCTTTCTTTCGCCCGTGTTTAAGTCCGGGTAAACCCTCTACACTAAAAGCAGGAGGACTTATGACCCTGTCTTTTACTGCGCACTGGCATGATGAGTTGCCGGGCTTTTATACCGCACTCAAACCAACACCATTACAACATTCCCGTCTTGTCTGGCATAACGATTCGCTGGCAGAAGACCTGGCTATCCCGCCGGAGATGTTCCAGCCCTCAGACGGCGCGGGCGTCTGGGGAGGGGAAACGCTTCTGGCCGGCATGCAGCCTCTCGCTCAGGTGTATAGCGGACACCAGTTTGGCGTCTGGGCAGGACAACTGGGGGACGGCCGCGGGATCCTGCTCGGGGAGCAACAACTCCCCGGCGGAGAGACGATGGACTGGCACCTGAAAGGGGCGGGCCTCACGCCCTATTCACGCATGGGCGACGGGCGCGCGGTGCTGCGTTCAACCATCCGCGAAAGTCTGGCGTCGGAAGCAATGCATGCGCTGGGGATCCCCACCACGCGCGCGCTGTCGATCGTGACCAGTGACACCCCGGTGGTCCGCGAAACCGTAGAGAAAGGGGCAATGCTGATGCGCATTGCACAAAGCCATCTGCGTTTCGGCCATTTTGAACACTTTTATTATCGTCGCGAGCCGGAGAAAGTTCGCCAGCTGGCGGATTACGCGATCCGACGGCACTGGCCACAATTACAGGACGAGGCCGATAAATATCACCTCTGGTTCCGGGATATTGTTGCCCGAACGGCCACAATGATTGCCCGCTGGCAAACCGTTGGGTTTGCCCATGGCGTGATGAACACCGATAACATGTCGATTCTGGGGCTGACCTTTGATTACGGTCCGTTTGGTTTTCTGGATGACTACCAGCCGGGGTATATTTGCAACCACTCGGACTATCAGGGACGCTACAGCTTTGACAATCAGCCGGCAGTGGGGCTGTGGAATCTGCAGCGTCTGGCGCAATCTCTGTCGCCGTTTATCGACGTTGATGCCCTGAATGATGCGCTCGACGGCTATCAGGAGACATTGCTGCGCGAATACGGCGCGCTGATGCGCAACAAGCTGGGGCTGATGACGCAGGAGAAAGGCGATAACGCTATTCTGAATGGTTTGTTTGCGCTTATGGCGCGTGAGGGCAGCGATTATACCCGTACCTTCCGTATGCTCGGTCAGACGGAGCAGCACAGCGCCGCCTCGCCGTTGCGCGACGAATTTATCGACCGACAGGGGTTTGACGACTGGTTTGCTACCTACCGGGCGCGCCTGCAGCAAGAGCAGGTGGATGATGCGGCCCGGCAGACGCAGATGAACGCGGCGAACCCGGCGATGGTCTTGCGCAACTGGCTGGCGCAGCGGGCGATTGAACAGGCTGAACGAGGTGAGTATGACGAGTTGCACCGTTTGCACGTGGCATTGCGCACGCCGTTTGCCGACCGGGACGATGACTATGTCAGCCGTCCGCCAGACTGGGGCAAACGGCTGGAAGTCAGCTGCTCAAGCTAATGTTTTGGCCGGGAAGCACAGGCTTGCCCGGCCGATACGTCACTGGGCGACCCATCCGCCGTCCATGTTCCACGCCGCGCCCCGCACGTGCACGGCGCTGTCGCTACATAAAAACAGCGCCAGTTCACCCAGCTGTTCCGGCGTAACAAATTCTCCTGAGGGCTGTTTCTCCGCAAGCAACTGCTCGCGCGCCCGATCCGCAGGCACACCTTCCGCGATACGTTTGTCGATCTGCTGCTGAACCAGCGGCGTAAGCACCCATCCCGGGCAGATGGCGTTCGCGGTAATACCGGTGCGGGCAGTCTCCAGCGCCAGGGATTTTGTAAAACCGACCACCCCATGCTTGGCGGCGACATAGGCAGACTTCTCTTTTGATGCCACCAGCCCATGCACGGAGGCGATATTAATGATGCGTCCCCAGTTTTTCTCGCGCATTGCAGGCAGCGCCAGACGGCTGGTGTGAAACACCGATGACAGGTTAATGGCAATAATGTCGTTCCATTTTTCCACCGGGAACGCCTCAACCGGGGCGACATGCTGTATGCCTGCGTTGTTGACAAGAATATCCACCCCGCCAAATTGCGTGTCGGCGTAGCGCATCATGGCTTCGATTTGCAGGACGTCACGCAGATCCGCTTCGTGATAGCCCGGCGTTTTCCCCAGCCGGGTAATCTCTTCTCTTGCCGCGTCACTGTCGCCAAAGCCGTTGAGGATCAGCTGCGCCCCGGCCTTCGCCAGTACGCGGGCGATGCCCAGACCAATGCCGCTGGTCGAGCCGGTGACCAGCGCCGTTTTACCGTTCAGATTCATTTGATTCTCCTTACACAATGCCGGTGAGATAGAACACGGCAATGACAAAAAGCACCGCCAGACTTTTAATGATCGTGATGGCGAAAATACCGCCGTAGGCCTGACGATGGCTAAGACCGGTGATGGCCAGCAAGGTGATCACCGCGCCGTTATGGGGGAGCGTATCCATGCCACCGCTGGCCATGGAGGCCACACGGTGCAGGACCTCCAGCGGAATATTCGCGGCGTGGGCGGCGGCGACAAAGCTGTCTGCCATGGCCGCCAGCGCAATGCTCATCCCACCTGAAGCCGAACCGGTGATCCCGGCGAGAACGGTCACGCTGATCGCTTCATTCAGTAACGGGTTCGGAATGGCCGCCAGCGCGTGGGATAAGACCAGAAAGCCGGGCAGGGCGGCGATAACCGCACCAAAACCATATTCCGAGGCGGTATTCATCGCCGCCAGGATCGCGCCGCTCACTGCCGTCCGGCTGCCTTCCGCCAGACGCCCCCGGATATTGCGAAAGCCAAAGATCAGCACCAGCACGATACCGGAAATCAGCGCGGCTTCCACGGCCCAGATGGCGGTGATCTTGCTGACCTCGGTCACAATCGGCTTTGCCAGCCCCGGCAGGGTCAGCTCGTGGCTGGTGCCATACCAACCGGGGATCCAGCGGGTAAACAGCAGGTTGAGGATCCCCACCACCAGCAGGGGGGAGATCGCAATCAGCGGATGGGGAAGGTTAATGTTGTCCGGCGTTTCCGGTTCGTTTTTCAGATCCGTGCCGTAACCTTCGTTGTTATTCAGCGCTTTTCGCCGCTGACGCTCCAGCCAGAGCAGGCCAAAGCAGATAATAAACAGCGAACCAATCAGCCCCAGCCAGGGGGCAGCCCAGGCGTTTGTACCGAAAAAGCTGGTGGGAATAATATTCTGGATCTGCGGCGTGCCGGGCAGGGCGTCCATAGTGAACGAGAACGCCCCCAGCGCCACGGTCGCCGGGATCAGCCGTTTGGGGATCCCGCTCTGGCGAAACAGTTCGGCGGCGAACGGGTATACGGCAAACGCCACCACGAAGAGCGATACGCCGCCGTAGGTTAACAGCGCGCAGACCAGCACAATCACCGGAATGGCGTGGCGGCGGCCAAGGATCTGAATCGCTGCGGCGACAATGGAGCGTGAGAAGCCGGAGAGTTCAATCAGCTTGCCAAACACGGCGCCCAGCAGGAACACCGGGAAGTAGAGCTTGACGAAGCCCACCATCTTTTCCATGAACAGGCCGGTAAACGTCGGGCCGACAGCGCCCGGGTCGGTCAACAGCACGGCACCCAGCGCCGCAATGGGCGCAAACAGAATAACGCTATATCCGCGATAGGCCGCCAGCATCAGCAGCGCCAGCGCCGCCAGGGCAATTAACACACTCATTGCGACTCCTTACTGTTGTTATATTCGGGTACTCACGAGAGGTTTAACGCTCGATGGTCAGCGCAATGCCTTGCCCGCCGCCTACGCACAGGGTGACGAGCCCTCTTTTGGCGTCACGGCGCTGCATCTCATGCAGCAGCGTCACAAGGATCCGACAGCCGGACGCGCCAATCGGATGGCCCAGCGCGATAGCGCCACCGTTGACATTGACTTTGCGCGCATCCCAGCCGAGCAGTTTGCCGACCGCCAGCGCCTGCGCGGCAAAGGCTTCATTGGCTTCGATGAGATCCACCTCATCCAGCGTCCAGCCCGCCCGTGCCAGCGCAGTCTGGCAGGCACTGACGGGACCGATGCCCATTACGGACGGATCGACGCCCGTGACGGCGTAGCTCACGATCCGGCCCAGCACCGGTAGTCCGCTCGCCCGCGCTTTTTCTTCGCTCATCAGCAACACCGCGGCGGCACCATCATTGAGGGTGGAGGCATTACCCGCGGTGACCGTGCCGTCCTCCTGGCGAAACGCGGGGCGCAGTTGCGCAAGCTGCTCTGCGGTGGTTCCTGGCCGGGGTTGTTCGTCATGACGAATCACCAAAGGCGGCTTCTTACCCTGTTTTACCGTTACCGGGGTAATCTCGGCCTCAAAGCGAGCAGATTCGATGGCAGACGCCGCCTTTTGCTGTGACCCGGCGGCGAAGGCATCCTGCTGCTCGCGTGAAATGCCGTACTGCCGGGCGACGTTTTCCGCGGTGATCCCCATGTGGTAATCGTTAAACGCATCCCACAGGCCGTCGACGATCATGCTGTCCTGCAGGCCCGTGTGGCCAAAACGTAGCCCGGAACGGGCGCCATCCAGCAGGTAAGGGGCATTGCTCATGCTCTCCTGACCGCCCGCAATCACCACCTCTGCGTCGCCACAGCGGATAGCCTGTGCCGCAAGCTGTACCGCCTTCAGCCCCGCGCCGCAGACCAGATTGACCGTGGTGGCAGGGGTACTGACGGGCAGCCCGGCGGCGATAGCCGTCTGACGCGCCGGGTTTTGTCCGCAGCCTGCCGTCAGCACCTGCCCAAAAATCAGTTCGTCTGTGTCACCTGCCGAAAGCGAGCTCTCCTCAAGCAGGCGGCGCACCGCGACAGCACCAAGTTCAACGGCGGAAAGGGTCGAGAGCGAGCCGCGAAAACTGCCAATCGGCGTTCGCGTTGCCCCGACTATCATGACGTTTTTCATGTTGAGTCCTCAGCTAAAGCGCATTTCGCGAACGTCGTCCGCCACAATGATTTTCCCGGCGGTTTTGTTGACGATGTCGTCAATGCTGACACCGGGGGCATATTCCCGCAGAATGAACGCACCGTCTTTAATTTCCAGCAGTGCCAGGTCGGTTAACACCCGGTGAATGCAGCCCACCCCGGTGAGCGGCAGCGTGCAGCGCGACAGCAGTTTTGACTCACCGCTTTTCGAAGCATGAGTCATCACGACGATGATGTTCTGCGCCCCGGCGACGAGATCCATGGCGCCGCCCATGCCTTTCACCATCTTTCCGGGGATCATCCACGAGGCGATGTTGCCTTCGACGTCCACCTCAAACGCCCCCAGCACCGTGAGGTCGACGTGACCGCCCCGGATCATGGCGAACGACTGGGCCGAGTCGAAAATGGCGGCACCGGTTCGCGCGGTAACGGTCTGCTTACCGGCGTTGATCATGTCGGCATCAAGACTCTGCGCATCGGGAAATTCCCCCATCCCCAGCAGTCCGTTTTCTGACTGGAGCATCACGTCCATGCCGTCCGGGATGTAGTTCGCCACCAGCGTCGGGATACCGATCCCCAGGTTGACGTAGTAACCGTCGCGCAGCTCGCGGGCGACGCGCATGGCCATCTGTTCGCGGGTTAACATGGTCAGACTCCCTCTGCGCGCAGCGTGCGCTGTTCAATGCGTTTCTCAAACTGGCCGACAATCAGCCTGTCGACGTAAATTCCCGGAGTGTGGATCGCGGACGGCGGCAGCTCACCCGGCGGGACAATCTCTTCCACCTCCACCACGGTTATCCGTCCTGCGGTGGCCATCAGCGGGTTGAAATTCTGCGCGGTATGGCGATAGATAACGTTGCCGTACCAGTCCGCTTTCCAGCCCTTGATAAGCGCAAAATCGCCGGTGATGGCCTCTTCAAGGATGTAGTGCTTACCGGCAAACTGACGTACCTCTTTCCCTGCGGCCACGGGCGTGCCATAGCCAGTAGCCGTGTAAAATGCCGGAATACCGGCCCCGCCCGCGCGCACCTTTTCGGCCAGCGTGCCCTGGGGCGTCAGCTCAATCTCCAGCTCTCCGCTCAGCACCTGCTGTTCGAACAGCGCGTTCTCGCCGACGTAAGACGCCACCACCTTCCGCACCTGGCGCGTCTCCAGCAGCAGCCCGAGCCCGAAACCATCCACGCCGCAGTTGTTCGAGACCACCGTCAGGCCCTGCACCTGACGGCGTTTGACTTCCGTAATCAGATTTTCAGGAATACCGCACAGGCCAAAGCCGCCCGCCAGCAATGTCATCCCGTCCGTCAGCCCCTCCAGCGCCTGCGCATAGCTGCTGACGCGCTTATCCAGTCCTGCCATAACCATCCCTCCTGTTGTCCGTGGCGGTATCATTGGGGGCGACGACTCTTTTGTTAATTTTGAATTTGTGACCCACTCATTTGGTTTTTTTATTAATTTCCTGTTAACTAAATTTTTTCAATTAGTTAACAGGATGAAAAATGAGAATGAGTGTCAAACAGTTACGCGCGTTTTTAGCGGTAGCTCACACTCTCAATTTTGCGCACGCCAGCGAACGGCTAAATCTTTCTCAGCCTGCCCTCAGCCTGACGATTAAAGGGCTGGAGGATGCGCTGGGAGGCCCGCTGCTGCAGCGAAGCACGCGTAAGGTCACCCTGACGCAGGAGGGCGAAACCTTTTTACCGATGGCGCGGCAGCTGCTGGCTGACTGGGATAACGTGGAAGAGGCAATGCACCAGTGCTTTACGCTGCAGCGCGGCAAAATCTCGGTCGCGGCCATGCCGTCGTTTGCGGCCAACGTCCTGCCGGAGGTGCTGAAAGCGTTTCGCGATCGCCACGCCGGGATCAACGTCACCGTGCATGATGTCATCAACGAACAGGTGATTGAGATGGTGCGGGAAGGGCGGGTCGAGATGGGGATCGCCTTTGAACCGGCGCCGACGCATAACCTGCTGTTTACGCCGCTGGGCCTCGACCGGTTTGTCGCCATTGTGCCGAAAGCGTCTCCCCTTGCGGTGAAAAAACGCCTCTCCTGGAATGAACTGCTGACGCTGGATTTCATTACCCTGCAGCGCCCCTCGGCGGTGCGCCTGATGATGGAAGAGGAGCTGGCCCGTAGCGGCCGCAAGCTGGAGGTGGCGCTGGAGAGCCATCAGCTGGTGACGGTAGGGAGGATGGTCGCCAGCGGGCTGGGCGGCAGTGCCGTACCGGCGCTGTGCGAGGCGCAGATGACATCGCTGGGTGCGGTCTGCATTCCGCTGGACAGCCCGCCGATAGAAAAGTGTATCGGGGTGATCCATCCGGGGCACACGCAGCTCTCAAAAGCGGCGCATGCCCTGCTGGAAACCCTGAAAGATTTTTATCAGCCCGATCAGGGGGCGAGAAATACCTGCGGCGCGGCTTGAGCCGGGTGTCGGCCAACGTGCACCTGCGCGCCGTACCAGCGCGTCAGCGTATCGGCCTGCAGAACCGCCTCCGGGGTCCCCTGAGCGACCATTTTGCCGTTATGTAACAGCAGGATCCGATCCGCCCACAGCGCCGCCAGATTGAGATCGTGCAGGACCACACAGACATGCAAATGCCCCCGACGGGTCAGGGAAGAGAGCAGGCGCAGCAGATGCTGCTGGTGGTAAAGATCCAGCGCGGACGTGGGTTCATCGAGAAACAGCCAACCGCGCGGCGCACCGTCGCACCAGAGCTGTGCCAGCGCGCGGGCGAGCTGGACGCGTTGCTGCTCCCCGCCGGAGAGCGCCGCAAACTGCCTGCCCGCCAGCGGTAAACAGCCGGAGATGGCCATCACTTCCTCAATTACTGACGCCTCAGGGCGACGCGTCCACGGCGCACGCCCCATCCCGATCACCGCCTCCACCGGCCAGTCGAATCCGAGCTGCGTACTCTGGCGCATTACCGCCCGGTAGCGGGAGAGCCTGTCCGGCAGCCAGGCCGCAAGCGGCGTTCCCGCCAGACTGCACTGTCCACTTGCGGGTTTGAGATAGCCGGTAAGCAGGCGTAACAAGGTCGATTTCCCGGCACCGTTGGGGCCTATCAGCGCCACCAGTTCGCCCTGAGAGAGGGTCAGCGACACGTTGTCGATCAGCGTCCGTTGCCCGGCGTGAAAGACAATATTTTCCGCACAATAGCGTTCAGCCATGCGCACCTCCGCGACGAAAGATAAGCCACAGGAACCACGGCGCACCGAGAAGACTGGTCAATAAACCGACCGGCATTTCCGCCGGGGCGACCAGGGTACGCGCCAGCGTATCGGCCGCCAGCAACAGTAACGCACCGGCCAGCACCGAGCCGGGGATCACTGCCCGGTGGTCGGCCCCCAGCCACATGCGCACCAGGTGTGGCACCACAAGGCCAACAAAACCGATAACGCCGCTGACGGCCACCGCGGCGGCCACCAGCAGGGCGCTGCACAGCAGCAGGAGCCGCTGCACAACGGCCACCTCCACCCCGAGGTAGTGCGCCTCTTCTTCGCCAAGCTGCAGCAAATTAAGCGCGCCAGCCAGGCGCCAGATAACCAGCACGGTGGGAACCATCAGCGAGCAGACGGCCAGCAGCGTTGACCACTGGGCCTGGCCGAGGCTGCCCATGCCCCAGAGTGAGAGCTGGCGAAGCTGGGCATCATTACTGAGCCATGACAGCACGCCGACGGCCGCCCCGCACAGGGCATTGATGGCAATCCCCACCAGCAGCAGGCGCGACAGGGAACTGTCACGTTGCCGGCTAAGCAGGAAAATGACGAAAGTCGCGGCCAGCGCGCCGAGAAACGCCGCCAGCATCGGGGCGTACAGCATCACCAGCGCGGGTAGCGAGAGCGGAATAACCACCCACAGCGCGACGGCGAGTGCTGCGCCGCTGCTGATCCCCAGCAGGCCCGGGTCGGCCAGCGGGTTACGAAACAGTCCCTGCATCACGCAGCCCGCCAGCGCCAGCGAACCGCCGATCGCCAGCGCCAGCAGCACGCGGGGCAGGCGGATTGTCAGCCAGATCTGACGCAGCGCGTCGTCGCTGCCGGTCCACAGCAGGCTGACCGGCAGGCGCAACGCGCCCACACCGCTGGCCGCCAGCGTCATGACGGCCAGCAGCGCGGCCAGCAACCACAATGCCAGTACGGCGCGTCGGGACATCAGGGCAGTTGCTCCGCTTTACGGCGTAACTGCTGGATCGCCTGTGGCGTTCGCACGCTAAAGCCCAGCAGCGCCATATCGTCGATGGCCAGCATCTGCCGGTGACGTCCCGCAGGGGTTTGCGCCAGACCGGGCAGTTGCCATACCGCATCCGTCCCGCCCAGAGCGTTAACGCCATCCTGCGAAATCACCACCAGGTCGGGCTGACTGGCGATAACCCCTTCCTGAGACAGCGGCTGATAGCGGGTGAAACCCTGCATCGCATTCTGCAGTCCCGCCGCACGGATCGCAGCATCCGCCGCGGTTTGTTGCCCGGCGGCCATCGCGGTCATCCCGCCGTGGTTGAGAATAAACAGCACCCGTTTATTGAGCGGTGACGCAGGAAGCGCCGACAGCGCCTGACGCAGCGTGTTGCGCAGGGTTTTCCCTTCGGCCTCGCGGTGTGTCGCTTCAGCGATAACCCGAACCTTTTCATCGATAACGCTCAGATCATTGCCTGCCGGAACGGTGATCACCCTGACGTGGCTCTGCGCTACCTGTTTTAACGCCAGAGACGGCTGTGCCTGCGCACTGGCCAGCACCAGCGTGGGGCGCATGGACAAAATGCCTTCGGCATTCAGCTGGCGCAAATAGCCCACGTCCGGCAGCGCGTTCGCCGCCTGTGGCCACTGGCTGGTGCTGTCGCGTGCCACCAGCGAAGACGCCGCGCCGAGTGCATAGACAATCTCGGTAACGTCACCGCCGAGCGCGACGATTTTCGCCTGCGGTGCAGCAAGTGCCAGCAGCGGCAGGGCGCTGATCAGGGCAAGCCATTTTTTCATGCGGCCAGCCCTTTTGCCGTTAAGGCGTCGATCTGGCTGCGCCACTGGCTTTGCTCGGGTTCGCCTTCGCTCCGCTGGCCGTACAGCTGGGCAATCTGCGTGCCGTCGGCGGAAAACAGCTCCAGACTGGTGACATGTCCGTCAGCCGTCGGTTTGCGCGTGACCCAGGATTCGGCGATGGCGCCTTCCAGCAGATGCAGGGTAAAGGCCGGGTTGAAGATGTTCAGCCAGCCCTTCATCGGCATCAGTTTTTCCACCACGCCGGTGAAGATCTGCACGCAGCCGCGGTTGCCGACGAAAATCATGATTTCGTTCCCGTCCTGGCGCGCCGTTTCCAGCAGCTGGGCCAGCGCGGTGTTGTCGACCCTGCAGGCCAGATCGTCGCCCACCAGGCGAAACGCCTGCTGGCGGCTGAGGTTGTGGCGCTTGAGCAGACTGAAGAACTGATGCACGTCGGTCATGGCACGCCACTCAGTATCCACGAGCGAGGCGTCCGGGTTTTCAGCGTGAGCCGGGACATCGGCCGTTTTCAACGCCAGTGGCGGATTCCCGGCAAAGATAAAGCGGGTGAGCAGGTCGCCCCAGGCGGTGAGGTCGGTGTTATCCGTGGCGTAAACCTTCAGCAGGGCGTCGCCCTGGTGGTCGAAGAACTGAATACTCTGTCGCTCGCCACGGGCGGTGGCCTCGCTGATGTGAAATACGCTCGCCCACTGGTTAAGGAACAGGCGCAGATCCAGCGCGCGCGGGTTGAGGATCAGCCCGGCGTGGCCGCTCAGGTGTTGATGGGTAAAGGCGCCGACCTGCTCGTGAACGGCGTAGTCGTTGCGGCAAATGCATTTGGTTTCGCCCACCGCTTCCAGCGCGGCCAGGATCTCGCGGACGTCACCGCGCAGGCGCCAGGCGTCATGACCCACACGGGCGAAGGTCAGCTCGGCTTCGCTGATGTTCATTAAACCTGCGATGTCGCGCGCGTACTTACCCGGATTGTCTTCTTTTAGCTCAAGCCAGCGTGTGTAGTGATTCATTGTCTTTTCCTCTCAAAGCATTGCCCCGGCCAGCCGGGGCGGGGATTACCACTGATAACTGACGAAAATCTTCCCGTTTCGGCCATCCTGCGGAATGCCCTGTGGCGACCAGTATTCTTTGTCGAAGGCGTTGCCCAGCACCAGCGTCGTGGTGACGCCTTTAAGCTGCGCCTGGCCGGTGTAGCTCACGTAGAAATCGTTGACCGCATAGCCGGGCTGCTCGCTGTAGCTGCTGCTGATGTGCGTTGAGCGATCGACAAAGGTGCCGATCCAGCCGACGGAGAAGCCGCTTTGTGCCAGCGGAACATCCAGCTTGCTGGTGACGGTATCCGGATTGATGCTGGAGATGTACTCGCCCGTGTCGGTATCTTTTCCGCGCGTGCGGTTATAGGCGAGGTCGAGGTTGAACAGGTCGGCGGAGTATTTCGCCATCACGTCCCAGCCCCAGATTTTGGCGTTCGGGACGTTATATGACATGGTGGTCGCCGCCGCAAAATTGACGGTGGTGGAGATGTAGTCTTTGGCGTTGGTATCGAAATAGCTGGCTTTAAACTCCAGCGCATCGTTGGCCAGCATCAGGTCATCAAAGCGCAGACCAAAACCATACTCCTGCGTTTCGTTGGTTTCCGGGCGCAGATTCGGGTTTGGCACCCAGTAGTTGGTATAGAAGCGGCCGATGGAGAAGTGTTTGGCGTCGTTATACATTTCGCCCATGGTCGGTGCACGGAACGCCTGCGCGTAAGAGCCGAACAGCATCAGCCAGTCGGTCGGGCTGACGGTCAACCCGGCGCGGGAGGACCACTTATCGGCATCCACATCCTTGTAGCCGTCGCTGCTGCCGCGGTAGTTGTCGTAGCGCGTGCCGCCCAGAAGGGTCACGGGCAGGTCGCGCAGGGTGATTTCATCCTGCAGCCAGCCGGAGCTGAAATCGATTTGCGCCTGCGGGAAGCCCGTCGTTGCGCCGCCCGGGCGTTGCTCCTGACGATAATACTCACCGCCGTAGGTCAGCAGATGTGACGCAAAGGAATCGCTGAACAGACGGGTGCGGTTCTCCACTTTGCCACCTTTGGTGGTCTGTTTACGAAACTCACCGCTGCCGTCGATATTCTGGGCGTTGATGCGCGCTTCGGACCAGTAGATTTTCGCGTCGGCGTTCAGCCAGTCGTTACCCTGTGGAGCAAGGTGATAGCCGAGCTGTGCGTCACGCTGGATGGTGGAGCGGTCGGTCAGCGGGTTACTGCTGCTGTCTGCTGCACTGGTTTGCGGGTTTTTCGGCTCCTGTGCGGCGTTATTGTAATAGCGCAGGGAACCGCTCAGGCTCTGGGCCGCGTCGATTTTCCAGCTGCCCTTCGCCAGCATGTTCTGAATGGATTCGTCGTTCGGGGCGGTTGTACCGTCACTCTGGCGCAGATCGCCGCGATCCCGGCTCGACCAGGAGACCAGCCCGTCCAGGATATCGGTACGGCCATAGGCGCTGGCCCCCATGCCGATGCTGTGATCGCCCGTCGCACCGGTAGCGAACACCCGGTAGCCGCTGTTTTTACCCGGCTCCAGCAGATCTTTGGCATCGACGGTGTCATAGGCAATCACACCGCCCAGCGCGCCGCTGCCGTACAGCAGGGCCGACGGACCGCGCACCACTTCGATACGTTTAATCAGCGCTGGATCGAGGAAGGTGCTGTTCAGGTGGCCGGTGTCGGTGCCCTGGCGCACGCCGTCAACCAGTACCAGCACGCCGCGACGGTCATAACCGCGCAGGTTAACGTCCTGGCCGTTGGTACGTCCGGTGCCATCGAGCGTCAGGCCGGGAACGTTACGCAGCAGGTCGGCCGCCGAGCTGGCGGTCTGTTTATCCGGTGTGCTGGCGTCAATCACGCTCACCATCATGGGAGCTTCGAAGGCGCTACGGGCGTTACCCGTGGCGGTCACGGTCATTTCATCTGTGGTAGCAAACGCGACGCCCGGCAGGGTGCTGACAATCGCCAGCGCCAGCAGTGACGGACGTAAAGGCGCGGAAGGCAGGTGTGGCATAGCAACTCTCCATTAAGAATTGAAAGCGCTGGCTGCCTGGGGGGTCACCTGGGTGGCTGGCGGAGTTTTTGTGTTGTTTATTTTGTGAGGATCAATTTTCCGGCATGGGTCTGACGCAACAGGTAGTACTGACCGTCATGCTCGATAATGACCCGTCCCTCATCGCCCAGCAGGGTTTTGCTGTCAATGCGACGCCCGGCGGGGGCGGGTGCTGTGTCTGTTTTTGGCGGCGTTGCCGCAGTGTTATCCGTACGTGACATAATGTTTATAAATAACAATCAATGTAACAATGATAATCATTATCAATAAACTACAAATTCGCGGCAAGCGTTTTTGTGAAAAAATGGTGAGAGGATCAAATTTGTGCAATGAAACGCCCGGTGGCGGCTACGCCTTACCGGGCCTACAACGGCACGTATCGTAGGTCGGGTAAGCGCAGCGCCACCCGACAATAACATCAGAAGCGCGAATCTACCGCAGACGCCAGCTTCTCCAGCAGCAGTTCGCTGTCTTCCCAGCTCAGGCACGGGTCGGTGATCGACTGGCCGTAAACCAGCGGCTGACCCGACACGATTTTCTGCGCGCCTTCGCGGATAAAGCTTTCGGCCATAATGCCCGCAATGGCGCTTGAACCGCTGCGGATCTGCTGGCAGATCTCATCGCAGACATCCAGCTGGCGACGGTGCTGTTTCTGACAGTTACCGTGGCTGAAGTCCACCACCAGATGTTCCGGCAGATCGAACTCGGCCAGCGTTTCACAGGCCGCGGCAATATCCCCGGCGTGATAGTTCGGTTTCTTCCCGCCGCGCATAATGATATGCCCGTACGGGTTACCGCTGGTCTGGTAGATGGTCATCTGGCCGCTCTTATCCGGCGAGAGGAACATGTGGCTGGCACGTGCTGCGCGAATAGCATCAACCGCAATCCGGGTGTTGCCGTCGGTTCCGTTTTTAAACCCGACCGGGCAGGAGAGGGCAGAGGCCATTTCACGGTGGATCTGGCTTTCGGTGGTCCGTGCGCCAATCGCGCCCCAGCTGATCAGATCGGCGATAAACTGGCCGGTCACCATATCGAGGAACTCGGTTGCCGTGGGAACGCCCAGCTCGTTCACCTGCAGAAGCAGCTTACGCGCCAGCTCAATCCCGTGGTTAACGCGATAGCTGCCGTTGAGATCGGGGTCTGAAATTAATCCCTTCCAGCCCACCACGGTACGGGGTTTTTCAAAGTAGGTCCGCATCACGATCTCAAGGCGATGCTGGTGTTGTTCCCGCAGTCCCTGTAGCCGTTTTGCATAATCCATCGCCGCGTCCAGATCATGGATCGAGCACGGACCAATCACTACCAGAAGACGTTTGTCTTCACCATTGAGGATTTTTTCTATACGTCGGCGCGAGGCCGTAACATGCTCCGCAACGCCTGCGGAAAGAGGATGCCGCTGTGCCAGTTCAGCCGGTGTGACCAGGCTGTCAATGCGCGCTGTGCGGAGTTCGTCGGTTTTATTCATGGAATGTCTCAGAAATTTTGTGCTTCATCGGCAGACTACCGGGAAGTGATGGGCATCACCTTAAACCAATCCCTGCTGATTTCAAGTTCGGGGCGGCTCCGCCCCGAGGATGTGGATGATGATACCCGAATCTGAGCTAATGTACTAGCATGTTAGTACATGCGGCGATTGAGACCCATGATGTCGAGAATTTTGGTGGCGATCTCTTCGACCGAATAGTTGGTGCTGTTGAGCCATGGGATCTGGTTTTTGCGGTACAACGCTTCCACTTCGGAGACTTCCATTCGGCACTGGCGCATGGAGGCGTAGCGGCTGTTCTCGCGTCGCTCTTCGCGGATCGCCGCCAGCCGTTCCGGATTAATGGTCAGACCGAACAGCTTGTGCTGCAGCGGCTTCAGGGCAGCAGGCAGCACCAGATTATCCATATCATCGGCAATGAACGGGTAGTTAGCGGCACGAATACCAAACTGCATCGCCAGGTAGAGGCTGGTTGGGGTTTTACCGCAGCGCGAGACGCCCAGCAAAATGACCTGCGCCTGGTCGAGGTTACGCAGCGAGATCCCGTCGTCGTGCGCCAGGGTGTAGTCAATGGCGGCGATACGCGCATCGTATTTGGTCAGGTTGCCGGGGTTCAGCCCGTGGGTTCGGTGCGCGATGGGGGTCGGGTCGAGTTTCAGCTCGCTCTGCAGCGGGGCCACCAGCGCCTGAACGATATCCTGGCAAAACCCTTCACTCTGCAGAATGATGCTGCGAATTTCCGGGATCACAATGGAGTAGAAGACCAGCGGGCGCACGCCGGTCTGCTGGTAAATGGCGTCAATCTGATCCTTGACCGCCCGCGCGCGGCTCTCATTTTCCACAAACGGCAGCGTGATGCTGTTAATCGAAACGGGGAACTGCGACATCACCGCGTGCCCCAGCACCTCGGCGGTAATCGCCGTACCATCAGAAATATAAAAAACGTGGCGATCGACAGCATTATCCATTTTATCCACCCTGAATATCGGACCTAATTGTCTGAAAGCATAAATTAAAAAAGTTAATTGCACAGCAAAGAACTTGTCCTAATTATAAATGGAACGGTGTTTTTGATTTTCCTGAAAAGTGGATTTCATTTTTCAAATAGCGACTTCATTTTTGTGGTTTTTGGCTGAATATATAGGAATCATCGGGTTATCGGATGGTGGGAAAGTATCCGAAAAGTTGAAAATTTAAATTGCTTACACGATTCACCGTTTTTTTAGCGCTAATAATTATGCCAGTATAAATACGTAGTCAGGTGTTTCTTACTCCGATCAAATATCACAAAAGGATTGTTTCGATGTCCAACAATGGCTCGTCACCGCTGGTGCTTTGGTATAACCAACTCGGCATGAATGATGTAGACAGAGTTGGGGGCAAAAATGCCTCCCTGGGTGAAATGATTACAAATCTGTCCGGTATGGGTGTCTCCGTACCAAACGGGTTTGCCACAACCGCCGATGCGTTTAACCTGTTTTTAGACCAGAGCGGTGTAAACCAGCGCATTTACGACCTGCTGGATAAAACGGATATTGATGACGTTACCGAGCTTGCCAAAGCCGGGGCGCAGATCCGCCAGTGGATTATCGACACACCTTTCCAGCCGGAGCTGGAAAAAGCCATTCACGATGCGTACAACCAGCTCTCCGCTGATGATGCGCAGGCCTCTTTCGCCGTGCGCTCCTCTGCAACCGCAGAAGACATGCCGGATGCTTCGTTCGCCGGGCAGCAGGAAACCTTCCTGAACGTCCAGGGGTACGATGCGGTGCTGGTGGCGGTGAAACACGTGTTCGCCTCCCTGTTTAACGATCGCGCCATCTCCTATCGCGTGCACCAGGGCTATGACCATCGCGGCGTGGCGCTCTCCGCGGGCGTACAGCGCATGGTGCGTTCCGACGTGGGCTCTTCCGGCGTGATGTTCTCCATCGATACCGAATCCGGCTTCGACCAGGTGGTGTTCATCACCTCCGCGTGGGGTCTGGGTGAAATGGTGGTGCAGGGGGCCGTGAACCCTGACGAATTCTATGTCCACAAACCGACGCTTGCCGCTAACCGTCCGGCAGTAGTTCGCCGCACCATGGGCTCGAAAAAAATCCGCATGATCTATGCCCCGACCCAGGAGCATGGCAAGCAGGTGAAAATTGAAGATGTACCGCAGGAGCTGCGCGACCGCTTCTCCCTGACAGACGCCGAAGTGCAGGAGCTGGCGAAGCAGGCGGTGCAGATTGAAAAACACTACGGCCGTCCAATGGACATCGAGTGGGCCAAAGACGGGAACACCGGCAAGCTGTTCATCGTCCAGGCGCGTCCGGAAACCGTTCGCTCCCGTGGTCAGGTCATGGAGCGTTATACCCTCCACGCGCAGGGCAAAGTCGTCGCGGAAGGTCGCGCGATTGGTCACCGCATTGGTGCCGGTCCGGTGAAAGTGATCCACGATATCAGCGAGATGAACCGCATTCAGCCGGGCGACGTGCTGGTAACCGACATGACCGACCCGGACTGGGAACCGATCATGAAGAAAGCCGCGGCTATCGTCACCAACCGTGGCGGCCGTACCTGTCACGCGGCGATCATCGCCCGCGAGCTGGGGATCCCGGCGGTTGTCGGCTGCGGTGACGCAACCGAACGCATGAAGGACGGACAGAACGTGACCGTCTCCTGTGCCGAAGGGGATACCGGCTACGTGTATGCCGACATCCTCGACTTCAGCGTGAAAAGCTCCAGCGTCGATACCATGCCGGACCTGCCGCTGAAGATCATGATGAACGTCGGTAACCCGGACCGCGCGTTTGACTTCGCCTGCCTGCCGAACGAAGGCGTGGGCCTGGCGCGTCTGGAATTTATCATCAACCGTATGATCGGCGTTCACCCGCGCGCGCTGCTGGAGTTTGACGACCAGGACGCAAAGCTGCAGAACGAAATTCGCGAGATGATGAAAGGCTACGACTCGCCGAAAGAGTTCTACGTCGGCCGTCTGACCGAAGGGATCGCGACGCTCGGTGCGGCGTTTTATCCGAAGCGCGTGATTGTGCGTCTGTCGGACTTTAAATCTAACGAATACGCCAACCTGGTGGGCGGCGAGCGTTACGAGCCGGAAGAAGAGAACCCGATGCTGGGCTTCCGTGGGGCCGGACGTTATGTCTCCGACAGCTTCCGCGACTGCTTCGCGCTGGAGTGTGAAGCGGTAAAACGCGTGCGCAACGACATGGGGCTGACCAACGTTGAGATCATGATCCCGTTTGTACGCACCTTGGATCAGGCGAAAGCGGTGGTGGATGAGCTGGCGCGCCAGGGTCTGAAGCGCGGCGAGAACGGGCTGAAGATCATCATGATGTGTGAGATCCCGTCCAACGCCCTGCTGGCAGAGCAATTCCTGGAGCACTTCGACGGCTTCTCTATCGGCTCTAACGACATGACGCAGCTGACGCTGGGTCTGGACCGTGACTCCGGCGTGGTCTCTGAGCTGTTCGATGAGCGCAACGAGGCGGTGAAAGCCCTGCTGTCGATGTCCATCCGTGCGGCGAAGAAACAGGGTAAATACGTCGGGATTTGTGGCCAGGGCCCTTCTGACCATGAAGACTTCGCGGCCTGGCTGATGGAAGAGGGGATCGACAGTCTTTCCCTCAACCCGGACACCGTGGTGCAAACCTGGCTGAGCCTGGCTGAACTGAATAAGTAACGTCATCCGTATCTGAAAAGGCGAGGGAAATAATCCTCGCCTTTTTTATTTCCGCTTATATTTGCTCCCCATCACAAATAAAGTAAAAAACCAAATATCATAATTTGTCTGTTAGTTTAGACAATTGTTAGCGCGCAAAGCGTTGCTAATACTTGAGCCTTACCGCGCAAATCAACAGGATTTTGCGCAACTGGTTGAAATACGTTTTAACCTGATAAAAAGGCAAATAACAAATGACAATCTCCTCTGTACTGCGTACCAAAGATAAAATAGGTTATGGCTTAGGTGATATGGCCAGTGCGCTGGTCTGGCAAACAGCGACGTTATTTCTTGCTTATTTCTATACAGACGTTTTCGGTTTACCCGCGGCCATTATGGGCACCATGTTTTTAGTGGTGCGCGTGGTCGACGCCTTTATTGATCCCTGTATAGGCGCGCTGGTGGATCGCACCCAAACGCGTCACGGTCGTTTCCGTCCATGGCTGCTCTGGTTTGCCATTCCGTTTGGCGTAAGCTGCCTCATTACGTTCTACGTTCCCGACGTCAGGCCCACGGCGAAAATCGTGTATGCCTGCGTGACCTACGGGATTTTAAGCCTCATCTATTCCGCCATTAACGTCCCTTACTGCGCCATGCCGGGCGCACTGACGCTGGATCCGCGCGAGCGTCATTCGCTGCAGTCGTGGCGCTTTGGCCTGTCGTTTATCGGCGGGTTGATTGTGACGGTTATCGCGTTGCCGCTGGTCTCGCATCTAGGGCAGGGCAACGTACAGAAAGGCTATTTCTATGCCATGAGCCTGATGGGATTGCTGGGGATTATTTTATTCTTCTGCTGTTTCCTGATGACCCGCGAGCGCTATTCTCCGCGTAATGACACCTCTGGCTCCATGCTCACCGATTTAAAACGGCTGGCCGCCAATAGCCAGTGGCGAATTGTGTTCCTGTTTAATATTTTGCTGTTAACGGCGGTCGTGACGCGCGGTTCTGCCACGATGTATTACGTGAATTATGTGCTGTTGCGCCCGGAACTGGTCTTTGCCTTTATCGTCTCCGGGATGGTGGCCTCCTTAAGTGGCGCATTATTATCCGAACGGCTGCTGGGGAAATTTGACCGCGTACGCGCCTATCAGTGGACCATTATTTCTTTCGTGATCTTCGGGGCGCTGATCTTCTTCCTGCCGCCTTCACAGGTCTGGCTGATTTTCGGCCTCAATATTGTCTTTAGCTTCATCCAGAACCTGACCACGCCGCTGCAGTGGACCATGTTCTCCGATGTGGTCGACTACGAAGAGCACCGCAGCGGCCGTCGGCTTGATGGTCTGGTCTTCTCCACCGCGCTGTTTGCCATCAAGTTTGGTCTGGCGCTGGGCGGAGCGGTGGTGGGTTGGGTGCTCGGGATGGTGGATTACGCGCCAGGCCAGGCAACCCAGGCGCCGCACGTACTCACGACCATTAACGCGCTATTTACCCTTATTCCGTGCGTGCTGTTCCTCTGCATGGTCGCACTGCTTGCCATCTACAAACTCAACAGCCGGCTGGTGGATACCATCGCCCGCGAACTGGCCAGCAAGCGCGACGTGCGGCCAGAAGCAGGGCAACTCAGCCCGGCTGCCCCTTCCGCCCTACAGGAGTAAAACATGACTGCAATCTATAAGGACGCGGGACGTCCCGTGCACGAGCGCGTCGCCGACTTGTTGGCACGCATGACCCCGGAAGAGAAATTTGCCCAGATGCATGCTTACTGGCTGATCCTCGATGAAAACGGCAACCACCGTGAGCGCAGCGACTTGAGTGATGAATTCGCGGGGGTGAGTGAACAGGCCTCGCTCAGCGAACGACTGAAGCTGGGCGTCGGGCAGATCACCCGTCCGCTGGGCACCCATATCGTTGATGCGCAAACCGGCGTGCGCGCCGCCAACCGTCTGCAGCGCATGATGATGGAAGAGACGCGGCTTGGCATTCCGGCGCTGTTCCATGAGGAGTGTCTGGTGGGGTTGTTGTGCAAAGATGCGACGCTGTTCCCGTCCTCGCTGAACTACGGTTCAACCTGGGATCCGGCCCTGGTGCAGCAGGCAGCAGAGCAGATAGGTAAAGAAGCGCGCTCTGTGGGCTGTCAGCAGGGGCTGGCCCCGGTACTGGATGTCTCCCGCGATGTGCGCTGGGGGCGCACGGAAGAGACCTTTGGCGAAGATCCCTGGCTGGTGGGGGTGATGGCCACGGCCTACGTTAAAGGGCTGCAGGGCGATAAACGCGATCTGCTGGCCACGCTTAAGCACTATGTGGGCCACTCGTTCAGCGAGGGGGCGCGCAACCATGCCCCGGTTCATCTGGGCTTTAGCGAGCTGAATGATACCTTCCTGCTGCCATTTGAAATGGCAGTGAAGCTGGCCAATGCCGGGTCGGTGATGCCAGCCTACCACGATATCGACAATCAGCCGGGGCACAGCGACCACTTCCTGCTGACCACCGTCCTGCGCGAACAGTGGGGCTTTGACGGGATCGTTGTGGCGGACTATGGCGGCGTCAGCCTGCTGCATCAGCATCACGGGGTCTCGCATGATGCGACCGAATCCGCCGCACTGGCCTTTAACGCCGGGCTTGATGTTGAGCTGCCGAAAGATGACTGCGCCCGCCATCTGGCCGAGGCCGTCGGGCGTGGTCTGATCTCCATGGCAAAAGTGGACGAAATTGTAGGACGCGTGCTGACCGAAAAATTCCGTCTCGGCCTGTTTGAAAACCCGTATGCCGATGAACGCGGCATTGATTTGCAAAATGAGACCACCCGGCAGGTTGCACGTGAGGTGGCGACCCGCTCGCTGACGTTGCTGGAGAATAACGGCATTTTGCCTCTCGGCGGCAAACCCCGCGTGGCGGTGGTGGGACCCACGGCGGACGATCCGCTGGCGTTGCTCAGCGGCTACAGCTTCCCGGTGCATTTAATTATCAGCGATATGGTTGACGAAACCTCGCAGGTGACGACCCCGCGCGCGGCGCTGGAGCACTATCTGGGCGCGTCGAACGTGCGTTACGCCAAAGGGTGTCACATCATTGAAAAACGGATGGCGGGTGCGCCGGTCTTCCCGGGTGACAGCGGGGGCAAACCGATGCAGCAGTCGCCGGTGTCGCAAAGTATCGCGCTGATCCCCGAAGCCGTGAACGCCGCGCAGGAGAGCGACGTGGTGGTAGCCTGCGTCGGCGACCTCGCCGGTTTGTTCCAGAGCGGCACAGTAGGGGAAGGATCCGATACCGATTCCCTGAACCTGCCTGGTGTTCAGCAACAGCTGCTGGACGCCCTGGTCGCCACGGGCAAACCGGTGATTGTGGTGATGACCGGCGGGCGGCCGTACAACCTTCAGGGGCTGGAAGATAAGGTCGCGGCGCTGATGATGGCCTGGGCGCCTGGGCAGGAAGGGGGCTGGGCGATTGCCGATGTGTTAACCGGCCGCGCGGAGCCGCAGGGACGTCTGGTGGTGAGCGTGCCGAAAAGTGCGGGCGCCATGCCGTACTACTACAACCACAAGCTGAAAAGCGGCGGCACGCCATTCGCGTTCCACTTTGGCTCCCGCTATCCCTTTGGTTTCGGCCTTGGCTGGACGCAATTTAACTGGGGCGCAGCACGCCTCGCGCAAAACAGCGTACCGGTGGACGGCGAGGTGGTGCTGAGTATTGACGTCACCAACCGCGGTGAACGCAGCGGCAGCGAGGTGGTGCAGGTGTACGTCCGGGATAAGGTTGCCACGCAGGTGCGGCCGCTTCAGGAGCTGAAAGCGTTCCAGCGCGTGGCGCTCGCGCCGGGCGAAACGGCCACGCTCACTTTTACGCTGCCCGTGGAGATGTTCAACTTTACCCGTCGGGACGGCAAACGCATTGTTGAGCCGGGCGAGTTTGAGCTGCAGCTGGGGGCATCGTCGGCAGATATTCGCGACGTGGTGACGGTCAATGTGACGGGAGAGACGCGGGTGCTGCCTGCTGAATGGCGCATGCTAAGCACCTGTCAGGTTCAGCACGCGTAGTCAGGATAAAAAAAAGCCCATCGTGGGAGATGGGCAAAGACTACACACAGCAATTCGTTGTTTCACTCAGGGGATTTCCATGCTTATAAATCAAGGTGTTGATTTATAACCGTGAGCTAATAGTAGGCATGCCAGCCCTGAGCGTCGATCAGATTCGTCTCAATAGTTAAAGAGAAGTAAAGATTTCTTGAATTGAATAGCGGACTTAGAGCAAAAAAGGCGGGTCGGACCAGTGTGTAGCGAATAAATAGTTTAGCAACGTTTAAGTATTGCAGGGGGGAATGTAGGCCGGGTAAGCGTCAGCGCCACCCGGCAACCCCTTTTACTGCGTATTCTTCTCTTCCAGCTCTTCCAGTTCGCTCAAAATCACATCCGGGTCAGTTCCCGGCGGCGGTACTTCGTGTACCCAGGCGGAGAAGAGACGCCAGGTGACGGCAAGCAGTACCGGTCCAATAAACAGACCGATCATCCCAAAGGCGATTAACCCGCCAATGACGCCGGAGAGGATCAGGATCAGCGGCAGGTCCGCGCCCATGCGGATGAGGATGGGACGAATCACGTTATCCATGGTGCCGACCACACAGCTCCAGACCAGCAGAACGGTTCCCCACGTGGTATCCCCCGTCCAGTAAAGCCAGATGATGCTGGGGACCAGCACCAGCAACGGACCCAGTTGCGCAAGACAGGTCATCAGCATCACCACCGTAAAGACGGTGGCGTACGGCACGCCAGAAATGGCCAGGCCGATACCGCCCAGCACCGCCTGCACCAGCGCCGTGACGACCACGCCAAGCGCAACCGCCCGCACGGCCTGCGCCGCCAGCAGAACCGCAGCATCGCCGCGTTTGCCGGCCAGTCGGGTGGCGAAATGGCGAACGCCCAACGCTACCTGCTCACCGCGCCAGTAGAGCAGGGCGCTGAAGACCAGCATCAGCGCACAGTGCATCATAAAGCGACCAATATGGGCCGCCTGACCCACAAACCAGGTGGTGGTGGTGCCAATATACGGACGTACTTTCGCCATCAGCGCGCTGCCGCCCATCTCCAGCAGGCTGTGCCAGCCGCTGTAAAGTTTGGCGCCTACCACCGGAATGCTGTTCAGCCAGGCGAGATCCGGTAGCGTTAAATCACCGCTGGTAACGGCGCGAATCACCGGGCCACTGGAATCGACAAGACTGTTCACCAGCAGCGCAATTGGAATAATAAACAGCAGGAACAGCAGCAGCGTCATGACCAGTACCGCCAGACCGCGGCGGCCAAACAGCAGTTTTTGCAAACGTAACAGCACCGGCCAGGTCGCCACGACCACCGTCGCGGCCCAGGCGAAGCCAAGTATGAAAGGTTGAACAATCCACAGACACGCAATAATCATGAGGGCCAGAAACAGCACCGACAGCATAATTTGCGCAACATCCCTGGGCTGGCGAAGATTGACCATAAATGAAACTTTCCTTAATAAACACCAGCGAGGCTGGCGGGAACGGATAACCGCGTCTCTCTAATCATTAATGATATCAGCGATTTTTGACAGGCGGATTTTGCCCGTAATTCAGCGAAGCACATAAGAAAAAAATGTGATAAAACTTTCCAGACACAACGCAAACGGTTTCATCCCACTCTAATTAGGGTCGACAGTCATGATCCCACAGATTTCTCAAGCACCTGGCGTCGTTCAGCTGGTGCTTAATTTTTTGCAGGCACTGGAGCAACAGGGTTTTACAGGTGATACCGCCACGAACTATGCCGACAGGCTGACGATGGCGACCGATAACAGTATTTACCAGCTTCTTCCCGATGCAGTCGTCTTTCCGCGCTCAACGGCCGATGTGGCGCTTATCGCCCGGCTGGCGACCCAGGAACGTTTTAGCGCACTGGTGTTCACCCCGCGTGGCGGTGGCACCGGGACAAATGGCCAGGCGCTGAACCAGGGCGTCATCATTGATATGTCGCGCTATATGAACCGCATCATCGAGATCAATCCTGAAGAGGGATGGGTGCGTGTCGAAGCGGGCGTCATCAAAGATCAGCTCAACCAGTATCTCAAACCTTACGGCTACTTCTTCGCGCCGGAGCTTTCCACCAGCAACCGGGCGACCATCGGCGGGATGATCAACACCGATGCCTCCGGGCAGGGCTCGCTGGTCTACGGAAAAACCTCCGATCACGTTCTGGGCGTACGCGCGGTGCTGCTGGGCGGCGATATCCTGGATACCCAGCCCATGCCGGTCGAGCTGGCGGAAACGCTGGGTAAAGAGAATACCGCAAGCGGGCGCATCTATCGCACCGTGCTGGAACGCTGTCGCGATAACCGCCAGCTGATCCTCGACAAATTCCCCAAACTGAACCGTTTCCTGACCGGTTACGACCTGCGGCATGTCTTTAACGACGAACTGACACAGTTTGATTTGACCCGCGTGCTGACCGGCTCCGAAGGGACGCTGGCGTTTATTACCGAGGCGCGGCTGGATATCACCCGGTTGCCGAAGGTTCGCCGCCTGGTGAACGTCAAATATGACTCCTTTGATTCCGCGCTGCGTAATGCCCCGTTTATGGTTGAGGCGCAGGCGCTGTCGGTGGAGACCGTCGACTCGAAGGTGCTTAATCTGGCGCGGGAAGATATCGTCTGGCACTCCGTACGGGAGCTGATTACCGATGTGCCAGATAAAGAGATGCTCGGGCTTAACATCGTTGAATTTGCCGGAGACGATGCAGAGCTTATCGACAGCCAGGTGACCACGCTCTGTCAGCGGCTGGACGAACTGATTGCTCAGGGCGAAGGTGGCGTCATTGGCTGGCAGCTCTGTAACGATCTGGCCGGCATTGAGCGTATCTACGCGATGCGTAAAAAAGCGGTGGGACTGCTCGGCAATGCCAAAGGTGCCGCTAAGCCGATTCCGTTTGCCGAAGATACCTGTGTCCCCCCTGAGCATCTGGCGGATTATATTGTTGAATTCCGTGCCCTGCTGGACAGTCATGGCCTGAGCTATGGCATGTTCGGCCATGTTGATGCCGGGGTGCTGCACGTGCGTCCGGCGCTGGACATGTGCGACCCGCAGCAGGAGATCCTGATGAAACAGATCTCCGATGAGGTGGTGGCGTTAACCGCGAAATATGGCGGCCTGCTGTGGGGTGAACACGGAAAAGGGTTCCGCGCCGAGTACAGTCCGGCGTTCTTCGGTGAACAGCTCTTCGGCGAGCTGCGCAAGGTCAAAGCGGCGTTTGACCCCAATAACCGTCTCAATCCGGGGAAAATTTGCCCCCCCGAAGGGATTGATGCGCCGATGCTGCAGGTGGATGCCGTCAAGCGCGGCACCTACGACAGACAAATCCCGATTGCCGTGCGCGCGTCCTGGCGCGGGGCGCTGGAGTGTAACGGCAATGGCCTGTGCTTTAACTTCGACGTGAAAAGCCCGATGTGCCCGTCGATGAAAATTACCAGCAACCGCATCCATTCGCCAAAAGGGCGGGCGACGCTGGTGCGGGAATGGCTGCGTCTGCTGGCCGACCGCGGGGTGGATCCCCTCAAGCTGGAGCAGGAGTTGCCGGAAAAACGGGCCAGCCTGCGCTCCCTGATTGAGCGCACCCGCAACAGCTGGCATGCGAATAAGGGCGAGTATGATTTCTCCCATGAGGTGAAAGAGGCGATGTCCGGCTGCCTGGCCTGTAAAGCCTGTTCGACCCAGTGCCCGATTAAGATCGACGTGCCGGAGTTCCGTTCACGCTTCCTGCAGCTCTACCACACGCGCTATCTGCGCCCGATGCGCGACCATCTGGTGGCAACGGTGGAGAGCTATGCGCCGCTGATGGCGCGGGCGCCGAAGACCTTCAACTTCTTTATTAATCAGCCGCTGGTACGCAAGCTTTCCGAAAAACATATCGGGATGGTGGATCTGCCGCTGCTTTCGGTACCGTCGCTGCAGCGCCAGCTGGTGGGGCACCGCTCGGCAAACATGACCCTGGAGCAGCTTGAGGCGCTAAGCCCTGAGCAAAAAGCGAAGGTGGTGCTGGTGGTGCAGGATCCCTTTACCAGCTACTACGACGCGCAGGTGGTGGCCGATTTCGTCCGCCTGGCGGAAAAGCTGGGATACCAGCCGGTAGTCCTGCCGTTCTCACCTAACGGTAAGGCGCAACACATTAAAGGCTTCCTCAACCGCTTCGCGAAAACGGCGCAAAAAACGTCTGATTTCCTCAACCGGGTCGCCGGGCTGGGGATGCCGATGGTGGGTGTCGATCCGGCACTGGTGCTCTGCTATCGCGATGAATACACGCAGACGCTGGGCGATAAACGCGGTGATTTCCACGTAATGCTGGTACATGAGTGGCTGCCGGCCGCCCTGGAGCAGACCACCGCCATGGAGGTCAGCGGTGAGTCGTGGTATCTGTTTGGCCACTGTACCGAGGTCACCGCGCTGCCAGGGGCACCTGCGCAATGGGCCTCTATCTTTGCCCGTTTCGGCGCGAAGCTTGAGAGCGTCAGCGTTGGCTGCTGCGGCATGGCGGGCACCTACGGGCATGAAGTCAAGAATCACGCCAACTCGCTCGGTATCTACGAGCTGTCGTGGCATCAGGCGATGCAGCGTTTGCCAAGAAACCGCTGCCTGGCAACGGGCTACTCCTGTCGAAGCCAGGTGAAACGGGTAGAGGGTAACGGCGTACGCCACCCATTACAGGCTTTACTGGAGATTATCGGATGATCTGGAAACGTGCCGTCACGCTACAGGCGTTAAACGCCATGGGCGAGGGGAATATGGTCGGGTTGCTGGATATCCGGTTCATCCGTATCGGCGAGAACGACCTGGAGGCCACCATGCCTGTCGATCATCGCACGCATCAGCCGTTTGGCCTGCTGCATGGCGGTGCGTCCGTGGTGCTGGCCGAAACGCTGGGCTCGGTGGCGGGCTATCTGTGTACCGAAGGGGAGCAAAAGGTGGTCGGTCTGGAGGTGAACGCCAACCATATTCGCTCGGTGCGTAGCGGACGCGT
Organism: Enterobacter sp. WCHEn045836; assembly: GCF_003965585.1. NCBI lineage: Bacteria > Pseudomonadati > Pseudomonadota > Gammaproteobacteria > Enterobacterales > Enterobacteriaceae > Enterobacter > Enterobacter sp. WCHEn045836. Next base: position 182,492 of record NZ_RXPT01000007.1, on the reverse strand, counting down.
GCGCGGTATTTGCCGCGCGCTGCATGCCGGTAGCCGTCATCAGGTGTGGCAGATTGATATTCTTGATGAGCAGGATCGGCTGTGCTGCTCGTCGCGGCTGACGACAGCGGTGGTGTAAATTTTGCCGGTGTTTTTGCATTTGGTCAAAATCTCGCCAGGGTGTTGTGATATACTGGTCAGGATTTGTACATAAGCGAGGACATCATGGATACTGAAATAACCCCAACGCAACTGGCAATTGAATACTTACGTCGCGATAAGAGCAACCTGTCTCCGGCGCAGTACCTGAAAAAGCTGAAACAGCTTGAACTGGAGTTCACAGATTTGCTGGCGCTCTCTTCGAATGAACTGAAAGAAGAGATCTATTTTGCCTGGCGCTTGGGCGTTCACGTCCATTGAGAGAATAAAAAGGCCGCGAGTGCGGCCTTTTTTGTGTCTGCAATTCAGTATCGGGCGGGAAGTTTGTTGATTTTAATAAGCCTGCCGTCGTCCATTTCGATAAACCCGCCGGTTTTTAAATCCGCCAGGATACGCATCACGCCGCTACGGGAAAGCTGGGTTTTGTCGCGAATGTAGCGTTCAGCGGTGATCCCCCGGCGATAGGATTCATCTTCATTCATTAACAGCATCAACTGCTGGCGGATCATCTCATAAGCCGTCGGCGCCCCCTTCGGCATGACGGTGTTATAGAGCCGGTTGTACATGAACATCAGATGGTTTGATAGCAGCCCCCACAACGCCTTCTCCTGGATAATGACGTTGAGCTGCTCTGTGGGCAGCGTACCGATCCTGCAGGGCGTCACCGTTTTCAGGTAGTCGTCAAAAAAGATGTCACTGATATTGGCCACGCCAAATAACGCCGGGCTTTTCGCCGTCGACAGCATCAGATTGTCGCTGCGTCGGTAAATGGCAACGGTCCCTTCCAGAATCAAATAACTCATTCCCCGGCCATTAACCACCAGATCCAGCTGCTCCCCGCGACCCGTGTTGCGAAGCGTAGAGTAGGGCTGTAAGTGCGTAATCAGCGCTTGCGCATAAGGAGAACCACGATGGGGTTTTTCTGTGGTGGACATAACCTGAACCTGAAAGAATCGTCTTTCTGATTATAGTCTTACTCGGCACCACCGACAGCACCAGGGTCAGTATTTCCGCGGCAAATGATGGACATCAAGCAGCACGCCGCGCTCCATCGTAATGTACTTTCCGGTGCGCAGTTCCGCCAGTATTCGCATAATTCCGCTGCGCGACAGCCAGGTGCGGCTTTGTATATACCCTGCCGCCGTCATGTTCAGCCGTATAGCTTCAGGCTCCTGCATCAGCTCAACCAGCTGAAAGCGAATAATGTCATAGGCTGACATCTGTGAGATCCGCGAGCAATGCTCGTAGACCCGGGAGGCGGTATAGATCAGCAGGTGCGCAAAGGGCTCCCATAAATTGTGTTGCGCAACCAGGCGATTAAACCGTTCCAGCGAAATACCCGCGATCTCGGAGGTTTCCAGCGCTCTGACGTACAGGTGCTCTGAGGAGAACTGGCTGCTCACGCCAAGAACAAACGGCGAGGATTCTGAATTTAATACAATGCCATCTCCCCGACGGTGCAACGCCACGCTGCCCTGCAACAACAAAAAACACTGACGAATATCGTTATTGTAATAATGGATCACTTCCCCTCGCGACAGTATGCGTCTTTCTGCAAAGGGGAGAAGGTTATCGATTAATTTCTCGATGTGCTTATAGGGTTTAGCCGTAAGCACGGTGGCTTTTTCATTATCGAGACTGGGAGCCATTCGGGTGTTCATTAGATACCTCACTCACGGACGCGATCATTATTTGATCGATATAAAGAATTATCTTAAAAAACAGCGGGTCGTGGAATATTTAACACGGGTCTAAAAATAGACCGCAGTAAATGACGAGCCTAATTATATGAATTGTAAGGGCGTAAATTACGGGTCTAAAAGTAGACCGAAAACATAATTGCTTAAGAAATTTTAAAACTGAAATGTATTTATTTTGTTAAAGAGAAGTCTACAGCTAGACCTCAAAATAGATTGTGTGTCGAAAAAGAGTTGTATAAATTTCGTTCATCGGCTGATGAGGCCTGAATTATGTAATCTGGATTTCAGTAATAAATAAAGTGATACAGGATTTAATGATGAACAATAAAATGATGATAACACTGCTGGCAGTCAGTTCTGCCCTGACAGCAACACACGCCTTCGCCGCTGCGGGTACCGTTAATTTTAACGGTAATATTCTGGATTCCGCCTGTGACGTTGATGTGGCTTCACAGAATCAGGTGGTGGTGTTGGGCGATTATTATAAGACCGAATTCCCGACCACCGGGGCCAGAACCGCAGCCACGCAATTTAATATCGTGTTGAAAAATTGCCCGGTGACGGTCACCAACGCGAAGGTTCGCTTTGATGGTACGCCGGATGCCACGAATTCCAGCCTGCTGGCGATTGATTCGTCTGCGGCGGGCGCGGCGACCGGTGTGGCGATTAACCTGATGAGTGCGGATAAGGCCGATCTGCCGCTCCATGGCAGCAACAGCTATAGCTATGCGCTGAGCAGCACCATGGATAATACGCTGAGTTTCTATGCGCAGTATATTTCCACCGCAGCGGCGGTCACCGCTGGTCCGGCGAATTCTGTCGCGAATTTCTCCGTGGTCTACAACTAATATTTTTGGCAGCAATCAGTAAGGGGCCAACCCGGCCCCGTTGTGGTATGAGGTTTTCATGCGTTTTATCAAAACAAAAGGACTGGCCCTGGCGCTGTCAGCACTGACGCTGACCACAGCTCACGCCGGGGTCATTATTGGCGGCACCCGAATCATTTTCGATGGGGCTAAAAAAGAAGCGTCAATCAGCATAACTAATCCGGACAGTGCGCCTTATTTAATTCAGTCATGGATAGATATGCAGGAAGGGAACTCAGGTAAAGCGCCTTTTATTATTACACCGCCATTATATCGGCTGGATGGAGGACAAAAAAATATTGAGCGGATCGTGATGACTGGTGCACTGCCTCAGGAGCAGGAGAGTTTATTTTGGCTGAATATCAAAGCGATCCCTTCGGCATCAAAGCAGACGAACGCCCTGCAAATAGCAGTGAAAACGCGCATCAAACTGATCTACCGGCCAGAAGGTTTGCGGGCGTCTACGCCAGAAGAACAGGCTAATAAATTAACCTGGCAACGAGCCGGGAATGAAATTCAGGTCAACAACCCCACGCAATATGTCGTCAATTTTAATGAAATTACGCTGGGGGGGAAAAAACTGGACGATGTGACCTACGTGTTACCCGGCGCCTCAGCCCGGTTTGTATTACCCAACGAGGCAAGGGGAAATTCACTCACGTTTAAAATTATTAACGACTATGGCAGTCCCGGCGTATTACATCAAGCCAGTTTGTGATCCTTTCGCAAACGGCAACGCCTGCATTAACCCGGTAATTCGCAATGACGGTAAATAACACGATGAAACCCGCACGCCTGGCGATGTTTATCGCCTTAGCGTTTGGCGGATCCTCAACCTCGCTCTACGCCAGTGTTGCCTTTAACACCGAATTAATTGAGCTGGATAATCCAGGCATGGATAAAGCCGATTTGTCGGCCTTTGAATCAGGCTCGCAGGCACCGGGGATCTACCATGTCGATATTATTGTCGACGACGCGTTTCTGGAGACGGGGGATATTCAGTTTACCGCGAGCAAAGCCGACAACGGCGATGCGTCATTGCAACCTTGTCTGAGTCTTGCACAATTAAAACGCTGGGGCGTGAAAACGGCACTATTTCCAGCGCTTGATGCAGAGAAGAGTGAATGCGTCAATCTTCAGGCTATTCCACAGGCTAGTGCGGATTTTCAGTTTGCTGCCCAGCGTCTGGTGTTGAGTATTCCGCAGGCCGCCATCGATCTGCCGGCAAGAGGCTATGTGCCGCCGGAGATGTGGGATGAAGGGATCACGGCAGCCATGCTCAATTACAGCCTGAGTGGGGCAAACAGCCGGGCGAGAGCGGGTGAGGGGGTCAGTAGCAACACCCAGTATGCGAACCTGCGTCCAGGGGTCAATATCGGGCCGTGGCGTTTACGCAACTACACCACCTGGTCGCGGGATGCTGCCGGGAAAGATCAATGGGACATGGTCTACAGCTACCTGCAACGTGCCGTGATACCCCTGAAAGCGCAGCTTACACTCGGGGACAGCTCCGCCCCGGCGGATGTCTTTGACAGCGTGCCTTTTCGCGGGGTTCAGCTGGCGTCGGACGATGACATGCTGCCGGACTCCCTGAAAGGCTATGCTCCTGTGGTGCGAGGGATCGCGCGCACCAATGCGCAGGTCGTGATTCGCCAGAATGGCTATCAGATCTACCAAAGCTATGTGGCACCGGGCGCATTTGAAATTACCGATATGTATCCCACCGGTGGTGCGGGCGATTTAGACGTGACCATCAAAGAGGCGGATGGCAGCGAGCAGCATTTCACGCTGCCGTATGCCTCGGTACCCGTGTTGCAGCGTGAAGGGCGACTGAAATATGCCCTCACCGGCGGACAGTATCGCGCCTATAACAGCAGCGTGGAGAAAACCCCGTTCGGGCAGGTCAGCGGTATTTATGGGCTGCGGAATGGCATTACGCTATATGGCGGGGTGCAGGGTTCCGGCAAGTACCAGTCGTTCGCTGTCGGCACAGGTAAAAACATGGGGGATTTCGGGGCGCTCTCCGCCGATGTCACCCAGGCCTGGTCAACACTGGCCCATACCGCGAAAACGCAGGGGCAATCCTTGCGCGCACGCTACAGCAAGAACGTGCTGAATACCGGCACTAACTTTTCGATTGCAGGATACCGTTATTCAACACGCGGCTATTACGGGCTCCAGGACGTGCTGGACTCGTACGGAGACAGCAGTGCGCTTCAGAACAGACGACGTAACCGCGTGGAGCTGACGATGAGCCAGACGCTGGGTGATGAGCGGGGTGCGCTGACGCTCAGCGCCGCACGGGAAGATTACTGGAACACCGACAAATCAATGGCGTCATGGAGTGTCGGCTACAACAACGACTGGAACAACATCAGTTATGGTGTGACCTGGACATACAGCAAAAATGGCGGCCCGACCTCATCCGGCAGTGGAAGTACAAAGACCTATGACCACGACCAGTTGCTGGCGTTTACCGTCAGCGTGCCGCTGGATAAATTCCTGCCGCAGACGTGGGCCAACTATGGCCTGAATACCAGTAAGAACAATGGCACGACGCACAGTATCGGCATGAACGGGGTGGCTCTCGACAATAGCGCGCTGAACTGGAATATCCAGCAAGGTTACGGCACGGATGGCGTGGGGTATACCGGCACGCTGAACGGTGACTACAAAGGCACGTATGGCGAGGTCACGGCGGGATATGGCTACGACAAAAATAGCGAACGCCTTAATTATGGTGTGCAGGGGGGGATCCTCGCCCATGCTGACGGCATAACGCTGTCTCAGCCGCTGGGAGAAACCAATGCGTTAATCAAAGCCCCTGGCGCTCATGGTGTGAATATTCGTAACCAGTCCGGCGTACGGACGGATTACCGGGGATATACGGTGGTGAATAACCTCTCCGTATACCGCAAAAACGATCTCGCTCTCGATCCTGAAAATTTGCCTGATGATGTGGAGCTGGAGATCAACACGCGCACGGTCACACCTACACGTGGTGCGGTGGTGAAAGCCGATTATCTGTCCAAAGTCGGACGTCGGGTGCTGATGACGTTGACGACTCATGACCAGTTCGTGCCGTTTGGCGCGGTTGTTACCCTGGCGGATGATGACAAGAGCAGCTTTATCGTGGGCGATCGCGGCCAGGTCTATTTAACCGGCCTGCGTGACCAGGGCACGGTCCTGGCAACATGGGGACATCAACCTCACCAGCAGTGTCGGGCAGATTTTAGCCTGCCGGAAGGATCGCAATACGGCGGAATCACGGACATCAGCGTCTCGTGTCGCCAGGAGAATTAAGATGAAACGGATCAACATGTTATTACTGCTGTGCTGTCTTTGCGGATGGCATATCGCCCGGGCGGGAACCTGCACCACCATTACACCGCAGCTTTCGACATTATCGGTGGGGACAATCAATGTTCAGCGCGATGCGCCTGTCGGCACGGTGATTTTTTCTGGTGCGGGAACGTACACGGGATCCTATCTCAGCGGATGTACTAATCCGTTAATGCTGGGTTTTAGCATGCGATATAACAGTGCCACGCTGAGCAGCTACGGAAACCACGTTTACAACACTAATGTCAGCGGCGTAGGCATTCGATTCTCATCGAATGCCTACTTTGAAAACCCGAGCAATACGTTCTCGTATAATGCGCAAACCTCATACGTGGACTGGTATGGTGGCCGGGTCGAACTGGTCGTCACCGGCCCGGTGTCTTCCGGTGCCTTAACGCCTGGTGCAATAGGTGTGGTCACGCTTCAGGGCAGCGACGGTATCTACCGCGACGGGCTGACCACGCAACTTACCGGCGGAACAATCAATGCGCTGGCATGCACGATCGCCACGCCACAGTTGACCTTCCCAATGGGGGATATTTCGGCCGCGGCATTTGGCAGCGTGGTGGGGACCACGCCAGCGGTTGCGCAGAATACGCAAAACCTGGGATTAAACTGCAGTGCCGGCACCAATATTACGGTTTCCCTGAGCGGAATACAGAATCCGGACAGTGCCAACACCAGCGTCATGGCATTAACCGGGCAGGGAAATAGCGGCACGGCAAAAGGCGTTGGCGTGCAATTTCTCTATAATGGCACGCCACTGGTCTTGAACAGTCGTCTTTTATTAAAACAGTCTGCAGGCGGGCAGGAGACGCTCCCGTTAACGGCACGCTATTACCAGACCTTAACGACCGTCGAATCCGGCTCGGCAAATGCCTCTGCCACGCTTAATTTGACCTACCAGTAACAGGTGACATGATGAAATTACCCTTAAGGAGAGGGATGCTCCTCCTTGCTATCAGCTGGAACGTCGTTGCGGCTGATAGCGTTAATCTGGGCGTGACGGGAAATATCATCGCCTCGCCCTGTGTATTTAATGGCGGGAGCGCAAACCTGGATATTAATCTTGGAAATATACAGGCGACTAATATGGCGACGCCGGGATCGACATCCGATCCGGTACCGTTTAATTTGCAATTTGCCCAGTGCCCGGCGGGGACCCGCAGCGTCACGGTCTCGTTTACCGGCACCCCCGATCCGGCGGCCGGTGCGGACTACTACCTGAACAGCGGCTCGGCGACAAACGTGGCGATAGCCATGCGTGAGGCCGCCACGGGTACGCTGAAGGGGACCGGGTCCAGCATAACGCAAAATATTGCGCCGGACAGAACGGCGACCATGGCCATGCAGGCTTGGGTAAAATCTGTAACCGGTGGCGCGACGCCGGGCAGTGTCAGTGCAGTTGTTGTGATGACCATGCAATACAATTAAAAATCCCGCGCGTTAATAACGTTTATTGACTGACCCACATCGGTATTTGCTATGTTGAATATTCTGATTCAAGAGACAGACCAATTTTTTCACCATGGGCTGCAGTGTTTCTTTGTGGAATTCTTTTTACGTAATTTTAAGCAGCAGATTCATTTCGAGGCGGAGCTTAGCCGTGATAACGTCAGTGCCGCCGATATTATCGTTCTCTCATTTTGTATGGGGGAGGCGCTGGTCTGTTTTCCCGAATTACAGGCGCGCCAGAAAGGGATTGTGATCGGATTGGTGGAAGATGAATATCATTTTCCTGCCTTACCCTCCTGTTTTAACGATATTATTTTTATTTCGCGTCGCGCTTCGCTTGATCGGATAAACCAGGTGCTGTTCATCGCCTGGTACCGTGCAGAGCTCGCGGGGAACAGCTGGAAGCAAAAAAGCTGCGCAGAGTGTCAGCATAAAATATTATCACCCCAGCAAAAACGCATTATGGCCAATTTTTATCGGGGATTATCGGTAGTGCAGATCGCGCATGCGCTGAAGATCAGCGATAAAACCGTTTTTACGCAAAAGTATGTGATGATGCAGAAGTTTAATCTGAGAACTGATTTTGAACTGATTGCCCTTATTCGCCGAATGGTGCAGAGGAACAGTTATCCAAACCGACTCGGTGACTATCTCGCATTCTCTTTGATACTCTAAATTACCTGAATTTGTGCGCCGTTATGCACCTTTAGCATAACGCACGCGTCATGGTACTTTTTATGCTTGATATCATGACGCCTTGGCTATGCAAATTCATAAAACCATCAAACCGATTTTCGTCTGTAAGTTTCAGTGTGTTGGGCCAGAGTGCTTAATGACATGCTGTGGCCGTAATTGGTCGATAACTATTGATAAGAAAACCCATCAGAAATATGTTCTGTCCTCACGCGCAGACATTGCATCCATCGCCAAAGAGAATCTTATCCTTCTGCGAAAGGGTAAAAATAACTATTCCAGAGTGAAGCTCAACGAAAAAGGGGACTGTCCTTTTGTCGATGAAAACAAGCTCTGCATGACACCGCGATTTAGGTGAAGAGGCGCTTTCGCATACCTGTAGCACCTACCCCAGGCGTTCAACCCGCTACCAGGATGAGACCCGGCATACGATGACGCTCTCCTGCCCGGAAGTGGTTCGACGTGTGTTGTTTGATCCGGATGCGATGCTGCTTCAGGAGCAGGATGAGTTAGTGGCGGGTTATAAAACCAACCTGATTGGGCAGCGCCAGTCTGCCTCGCAGACGCAGCAGGTGATCCATCTTTTTGCCTGGAATTTAATCCAGTCGCCATCGCGTAACATTGAAGAGAATTTGATGGCGCTGGCGCAATTTATTCTTTGCCTCCAGCACGTTAACTTTGATCTGCATAACCGATTTGCTGAAGTGGAAGATTTCTACGAGGCGTTACTCAATGAACTGCAAAGCGGAAAATCGCTGCTCAGTTCCGGTCATCTGGCGAAGTCAAACGCAATGAAATATCTGGCGTTATCCGTGATGGGAACGAACGCGGCAAACTTATCGGCCCAGGGCAGTTTTGCTCTTGAAGGGCATCAGCAAATTGCCTCGTATCTGGATGTGGCCGGTATCAGTGACGAGGCGGAACTGGAGGCGAAATTCGACGCGATTAATCAGCAGTGGCACAGATTGTGTGAGACTTCCTGTTTGTCTGAACCCTACGTATTACGTAATTATCTGTTGTACAAACTGTACAGCAGCTATTTCCCCGGCAAAAATATGGCCACCATCATGCGTCAGTTTTATCGTATCGTGCTGGACTTTTTCTATATCAAATGCGTCTTCAGCGTAAGATCGATGCAGGGTGAAATCGACCAGCAGGTAGTTATGAAAACTATTGCCAGCCTCTCCGAAAAGACCATGCACCGCAGTGACATGGATGCGCGCATGGACTTTGCGATTGATAAAATCAATGGCGGCGATGATTTATCCTGTCTGCTGTTGATTGGATAAACGCCCGGAATGTTGGCCGGGTAAGCGCAGCGCCACCCGGCTTTTTCTCAGACGTTCACCGCACTGATCAGCCGAGACTTCATGGACTGGTACGCCGATGCCGCAAAATCCTCAGCCCAGCACTGATCCTCAATGGCTTCCAGCTGTACCGCGCAGTACTTCGTTTCCGGCGTTTTGGAGATGGGATCGAGGTTATCCTGCGTCAGTTCGTTGCAGGCACCAATCCACCACTGATACGTCATATAAACGGCCCCGGCGTTGATGCGTTCGCTGAGGCTGGCGCGGGTGATCACTTTACCGCGACGCGAACGCACCCAGACCAGTTGCCCGTCTGTAATGCCGAGTTTGTCCGCATCCGCCGGGTTCATTTGTACCCGACCCGGCTCGTCGGCCAGGCTTTGCAGCGTGGCGCAGTTACCGGTCATGGAGCGGCAGGAGTAATGACCTACCTCGCGTACCGTGCACAGCACCAGAGGATAATCATCATCAGGTGTTTCCGCGGGCGCGCGCCAGGCGGCGGCAAACAGTTGACCCTTACCGGTGGGGGTGTCGAATTGGTTGTCTTTATAGAGGTACGGCGTGCCGGGGTGATCCAGCGTCGGACACGGCCACTGGACATGACCCATTTCACCCATTTTTTCATACGTTACACCGTAGAACAGCGGGCATAGCTCGCGCATCTCATCCCAGATCTGCTGGTTGGTGTCTTAGTGCATTGGATAGCCCATTTCCGTCGCCAGCAGGCTGATGATCTCCCAGTCGCGTTTCACGTTGCCGCTGGGCTCAATGGCTTTGCCAAAGCGCTGGAAGCCACGATCGGCACAGGTAAAGACGCCGCCGTGCTCACCCCAGGAGGTGGCGGGCAGCAGGACATCCGCCACTTCTGCCGTTTTGGTCATAAAGATGTCCTGAACCACCACAAAGTCGAGCGCTTCAAAGCCGCTGCGCACCAGACCGAGATCGGCCTCCGTCTGAAGCGGATCTTCCCCCATGATGTAATAAGCTTTGACCTTGCCTTCCAGGGCCAGATGCGGCACCTCGGTAATACGCGTGCCGACGCGATCGTCCATCGCCTTCACGTCAATTCCCCAGGCATCGGCAAACTTCTGCCTGACTGCCGGGTCCGTTACGTCCTGGTATCCCGGGAACATATTGGGCAGAACCCCCATGTCACAGGCACCCTGCACGTTATTCTGCCCGCGCACCGGCCCGACGCCGACGGCAGGGCGACCAAGGTTACCGGTCAACAGCGCCAGGCTGGAAAGCCCTTTTACCACATCCACGGCCTGACCAAACTGCGTGACGCCCATTCCCCACATCACGGTGGCGGAGGGGGCCGCGGCGAAAGTGCGCATCGCCTGGCGGACATCGCGGGCGGGAATGCCGGTCAGATGTTCAACTTTCTCTGGCGCGTACGCTTTCACCGTCTGCCGGTAGGCCTCAAGCCCTTCCGTGAAGCGCGCGACGTAGTTTTTGTCGTACAACTCCTCTTCCAGCAGCACATAGCCAAAGGCGTTGACCAGCGCCATATTGCTGCCGTTTTTCAGCTGCAGGTGTTGATCGGCAATGCGTGCGGTTTCAATCCGACGCGGATCGCAGACGATAATTTTCGCGCCATTCTCGCGGGCTTTCAGCACCCGGCGGGCGACGATAGGGTGAGAGTCAGCGCAGTTGTAACCGAAAACCAGCAGGCATTTTGAGTTTTCAATATCGTTAATGGAATTGCTCATCGCGCCGTTGCCCAGTGTTTCCTGTAAGCCAGCAACAGAAGGGCCGTGACAGACGCGCGCGCAGCAGTCCACGTTGTTGGTATGGAGCACCGCGCGGGCAAATTTTTGCATCACATAGTTGGTTTCATTGCCTGTACCCCGGGATGAGCCGGTGGTCATGATCGACCGTGGGCCGAACTGCGCTTTAATGCTCTTAAGCTTGTTGGCGGTATAACGAATGGCCTCGTCCCAGGTGACAGGGGTGAAGGGTTCGCCTTTGTGATACCGGATCATCGGCTGCGTCAGGCGAGGGGTGAGCAAGCGAGTGTCGTTGAGGAAGTCCCAACCGTAAAACCCTTTCAGACATAAGGTGCCCTGATTGGTCACGCCGTCTGCGGCTTCGGCACGGATGATACGGTTATTTTCAACAACGAGGTTTAATTTGCAGCCTGCACCACAGTAAGGGCAGACGCTGGCGATTTTTTTCATCAATAACAGACCTGTTAAGAAATGAAGCAAGATGACCGGATAGCCCGATCCCGTAAAGAGGGATAAGCAGGAAGCGTGCCATCTTTAGGAGGCGTGTATTGCAGGGTGTTATCGGGGAGGAGGGGTGTCATCGTCAGGCTGTTCGACAGTTATGACGATGACACGTTAGCAGTCTTTAAAGATCGTCCATTGTGTAACCCACAACAATTTCAAGCGTTTTGCGTATGACGTCCGCCTGAACCACGTCGTTGGTCGCTTCCAGCGTTTGTATCAGCCAGAGAATGATCGCTTTGTTGGTAAGGTGACCTTCCGTGGCCAGGACACAACGTACTGCAGTAGAAAAAATCGCGGACTCTTCAGCAAAACGATCGCCAGCGTGGCGGAAATACTCCGACAGGGCGCTATCAAGAAAAGCCGAATGAAATTCGGGTTGCAGCTGAATATTCTGTCTCATTTGTTTTCACCGTAGCTGTTAAGTTGCAGTCAATGTATTTTTTTGGGGTCGGACGGTATTCCACTTCCAAATAACGGCACTACATTGTCTCTGTTATCATTGAGAGATCCCTCTCTGATTGGTCGTCCTTGCGCGGTTCTGCGACGTATAAAGGCGCTGCTTTTTGAGCCGATGTCGGCAATCACCCTCGCCAGTGTCTCCCGCCGCCGGGGATCCTTTTCACGAACTTGCATTTTACGCAGACGCTGTACCAGAGAATCGGTTGTTAACGGCCCCCGCTCTTTCAGAAGGGAAAGCACGGCTTCACCAATCAACTGGTCTGTCAGTCTTTCTGCGTCACTGCGATTCATCTCGTTACCGTTCGAAGAGCAGGCCAAGCAGCATGTGGTAATGCTGTTCCTCTTCCGGGCCTTCGGCCTTATCGAGGCGGCTTAAGAGTTTGGTGCAGAGCGACTTGCGGTTAAGGTTTCGCCCGTCGCTAAGTATTTCCACAACCACCTCACCCAGCGTTTCCTGTTGCGTAGGGAGAGCAGCTTTTTCGAAGTATTGCGCAATGGCGGCGGCTGAATCGGCGACATAACCGTTCTGGTTCATGTTTCGCTCCTGTAAAATTTAGTAATCACTAACGTTACATTTAAGGTATACACAATTTCTAAATCTGTACATTAAAAATGTACAGATTTTTGATGTTTTTATGATATATCTTATAAAGTCTTTATATTTCAGTTCGTTGCGTATCGGTATTGTGACGGCATCGTGACAGGATATATTGTACAACTTATGATGTTGCGGTTAAGTTATACAACAGAAAAAAAACGGGGTCATACATTGCCTAAATCATTGAGATGTAAATTATTTGCCTGACAATTAATATGCTATAACAGAACTCTACCCACGTGTTTACGTGGCCAAACCCCTAACCCCCAGGAAAAGCATGCTGACAACCATCATATACCGCAGCCATATCTGCGATGACGTTCCGGTGAAAGCGCTGGAAAACATGGTCGCTGCTGCAAATAGTAAAAACCGACAATCCGATGTCACGGGGATCCTGCTGTTTAACGGCACGCATTTTTTCCAGTTACTCGAAGGGCCAGTGGACAACGTGACCGCCATTTATGAGCAGATCTGCCGCGACCCGCGTCATCACAATGTGGTGGAACTGATGCGCGATCACGGTCCTTCCCGACGGTTTGGCAACGTGGGTATGGAGCTCTTTGATTTACGTCAGTACGACAGGGACGATGTGCTCCAGCAGGTACTTGATAAGGGGACGACCCGGTACCAACTGACCTATAGCGATCGCCCCCTGCAATTCTTTCGCACGTTCGTCGAGGCGACAGAGAAAGCCAACTATTTTGAATTGCCGCCCGCCGATGCCTGGGATTTTATCCCCGAAGAGACGCCGTTATCCGCGCAACCGGCGGTGGTGGCAAAAGGGGCGGACTGCAGCTTTGCCTTTCAGCCGATCGTGGATCCGTTTATGCAGCAGGTGGTGTCCTGGGAGGCGTTGATCCGCACGCCATCGGGTGATTCACCACGGGCCTATTTTGCGGCGCTTCCGCGGGAAGCCGTGTACACGGCAGATTTGCAGAGCAAACAGGTTGCGCTGTCGATGGCCAGTGCACTGGGGTTACAGGACCAGACGCTGTCCATTAACCTGCTACCCATGACGCTGGTCAATGTACCGGGTGCCGTCGATTTTCTGCTTACCGCCATTAATGCGAATGGCTTTGTGCCGGAGCAGATCGTGGTGGAGTTTACCGAGAGCGAAGCTATCTCCCGCTTCGATGAGTTTACCCATTCAGTACGACAGTTAAAAAGTGCAGGCATCAGCGTGACGATCGATCACTTTGGCGCCGGGTTTGCCGGGCTGCAGCTGTTGGCGCAGTTCCAGCCGGACAGAATTAAGATTAATCGCGATCTGGTTCTGGATGTGCATAAAAGTGGCCCGCGACAGGCCATCATTCAGGCGATCATCAAGTGCTGTTCCTCGCTGGAAATTCAGTTCTGCGCCGTGGGCGTGGAGAAGGCCGAGGAGTGGATGTGGCTGGAATCGGCGGGAATTTCCCAGTTTCAGGGGCACCTGTTTGCCAGCCCCCGACATGGCGGCATTCCGGCCATTGCGTGGCCCGATAAAAAGCCCGAATTGTGAGAAAGCTGTACATCGTGCGGCAGAGTTAACTGTACGTAAGGCAAAATTTAGACAACAATAGAGTAAACAGCGTGAGTGGTGAACAGGCCATTCACCTGTTGCAAACTGAGGTCTTCGTTATACAAATGGCTTGTACAATCTGATAAGGTTGCCGTGGTTAGGTATGGAAGTATTGAGCGTGAGGGAGTTAATGGCCTATTACAGTATCGGCGAAGTGGCCGAACGATGCGGTATCAACCCCGTTACGCTGCGTGCCTGGCAGCGCCGTTATGGTTTGTTGAAGCCGCAACGCAGCGAAGGGGGTCATCGTCAGTTCGACGATGAAGATATCCTGCGTATAGAAGAGATTAAGCGCCTGATGAAAACGGGCGTCTCGGTGGGTAAAGTCAAAGCCTTGCTGGAAAACAAGGAAGTGATGACCCAGGGTAACTGGGCCGCTTTCCAGGAAGAGATGATGACCGTTCTGCGTTATGCCAGCCCGGCAAAACTGCGCGCCAAAATAGGCGAGTTTCGCCGCGATCATGCGATGGATGCGCTGATTGATAACATCATTATCCCCGTACGACAGCGAATGAATCAGGATCAGAATACGGTGCGCCACATGGCGAGCCTGTTGGATGGCGTGCTGATTGAATTCGCCGTGGCAAGCCTGGCAGAATCGCGCAAAAAAGCCGGTAAAGATGCTTTGCTCGTTGGATGGGAATGTGACGACCGTACGCATCTGTGGCTTGAGGCCGCGCGCCTGACCAGTAAGGGCTGGCACATTGACGTGCTGGCGGAACCGATTGATTCACCGCGCCCGGAACTCTTCCCGGGGCAAAAAATCTTCGTCTGGACGGGGAAATCACTCACACCTCGTCAGCAGGAACAGCTCGATCACTGGCGTGAACAAGGTTTTGCTGTCTCATTTCATCTTTAATCATCAGAGGCCTTAAGGGCCTTTTTTTGTTTTTGTGGTTTTTCTGCGCAAAAGCTATCTCAAAAATAGGCATTTCCGATGCATATTTTATTTTTCCTCTCGCCCTCATAAGTCCCTCTACGAAATACATTATTAATCAATGCATTGAACAAATACATCCATCTCTACTGCATCCTTGTACAGGGTCTATGCTTAATAAAACCAGGCAAAAAGGGCTATTTAGCCGAAAGCCCCTGCTGACAGAGGGTTGAAGTGATAATCGTTATCACTAACATGGTGTTATGCCCTGATGGCTTATCAGATGAGGTGGACCTATGGAACTGCATTCAGAAACCTTCAATCCTGCCGATTTCGCCTGGCGCGGCTTAACGCTGACGCCAGCGGCGGCGGCCCATATTCACGAGCTGGTGGCGAAAAAGCCCGAGATCCTTGGCGTGCGTTTAGGGGTCAAACAGACCGGCTGCGCTGGCTTCGGTTGCGTGCTCGACACTGTCACCGAACCTGAGAAGGATGACCTGGTATTTGAAGCGGACGGCGCAAAATTGTATGTCGCGCTTCAGGCCATGCCGTTTATCGACGGCACCGAAGTGGACTACGTGCGTGAAGGCTTAAACCAGTTATTCAAATTTCATAACCCGAAAGCCCAGAACGAATGCGGCTGCGGCGAAAGCTTTGGGGTATAGGCGGTACTATGTCTCGTAATACTGAAGCAACGAGTGATGTAAATACCTGGAGCGGCGGGCACCTCAATTATAAAGAGGGCTTCTTCACGCAGCTGCAGACCGATGAACTGGCAAAGGGCATCAATGAAGATGTCGTGCGGGCGATTTCGGCCAAACGTAACGAGCCAGAGTGGATGCTGGCGTTCCGCCTGAGCGCTTATCGGGCCTGGCTGGAGATGGAAGAGCCGCACTGGCTGAAAGCGCACTACGACAAGCTGAATTATCAGGATTACAGCTACTACTCAGCCCCTTCCTGCGGCAGCTGTGACGACACCTGCGCCTCCCAGCCCGGTGCAGTACAGCAAACCGGGGCGGATAACAGCTTCCTGAGTAAAGAAGTGGAAGAGGCGTTTAACCAGCTTGGCGTGCCGGTTCGCGAGGGGAAAGAGGTGGCGGTGGATGCCATTTTTGACTCCGTCTCGGTGGCGACCACCTACCGTGAGAAGCTGGCGGAGCAGGGGATCATTTTCTGCTCCTTTGGCGAAGCAATTCATGAGCACCCGGAACTGGTGAAAAAGTACATTGGCACCGTGGTGCCGTCTAACGATAACTTCTTTGCGGCGCTCAACGCGGCGGTGGCCTCTGATGGCACCTTTATCTACGTGCCGAAAGGGGTACGTTGCCCGATGGAGTTGTCGACCTATTTCCGTATCAACGCGGAAAAAACCGTCCAGTTCGAACGCACCATTCTGGTGGCGGACGAAGGCAGTTACGTCAGCTACATCGAAGGATGTTCCGCTCCGGTACGCGACAGCTACCAGCTCCATGCCGCGGTGGTGGAAGTCATCATCCACAAAGATGCTGAAGTGAAATACTCCACGGTGCAGAACTGGTTCCCGGGCGACGGTAACACTGGCGGTATCCTTAACTTCGTCACCAAGCGCGCGCTGTGCGAGGGTGAAAACAGCAAGATGTCCTGGACGCAGTCCGAGACCGGCTCTGCCATCACCTGGAAGTACCCGAGTTGCATCCTGCGCGGGGATAACTCCATCGGCGAGTTTTACTCTGTGGCCCTCACCAGCGGCCATCAGCAGGCGGATACCGGCACCAAAATGATCCACATTGGTAAAAACACCAAATCAACCATCATCTCAAAAGGTATTTCTGCCGGGCACAGCCAGAACAGCTACCGCGGGCTGGTGAAAATCATGCCGACGGCCACCAATGCGCGAAACTTTACCCAGTGCGATTCAATGCTGATTGGCGCGGACTGCGGCGCGCATACCTTCCCGTATGTGGAGTGTCGCAACAACAGCGCCCAGCTCGAACATGAGGCGACAACATCGCGTATTGGGGAAGATCAGCTCTTCTACTGCCTGCAGCGAGGGATCAGTGAAGAAGATGCCATCTCAATGATCGTAAACGGCTTCTGTAAGGATGTGTTCTCTGAACTGCCGCTGGAATTTGCCGTTGAAGCCCAGAAACTCCTCGCCATCAGTCTTGAACACAGCGTCGGTTAAGGAAAGCACATGTTAAGCATTAAAGATTTACAGGTTAGCGTGGAAGATAAAGCCATCCTGCGTGGCCTCAATTTTGACGTCAAGCCAGGAGAGGTCCACGCCATCATGGGGCCAAACGGCTCCGGGAAAAGTACGCTTTCAGCGACGCTGGCGGGACGCGAAGATTACGAAGTGACCCACGGCTCGGTGGAGTTTAACGGCAAAGATTTGCTGGAGATGTCACCGGAAGATCGCGCGGGGGAGGGCATCTTTATGGCTTTCCAGTATCCGGTCGAAATTCCGGGCGTCAGTAATCAGTTCTTCCTGCAAACGGCGCTCAACGCGGTACGCAAATACCGTGGTCTGGAGGCGCTGGATCGCTTTGATTTCCAGGACCTGATGGAAGAGAAGATCAAACTGCTGAAAATGCCGGAAGACTTGCTCACCCGCTCGGTTAACGTCGGCTTCTCCGGCGGCGAGAAAAAGCGCAACGACATTCTGCAGATGGCGGTGCTTGAACCTGAACTGTGCATTCTGGATGAGACCGATTCCGGTCTGGATATCGATGCCCTCAAGATTGTCGCCGACGGGGTGAATTCTCTGCGCGACGGCAAACGGTCATTCATTATCGTCACCCACTATCAGCGTATTCTTGACTACATCAAACCGGATTACGTCCACGTGCTCTACCAGGGGCGCATTGTGAAATCCGGTGATTTCACGCTGGTCAAACAACTGGAGGAGCAGGGTTATGGCTGGCTTACCGAACAGCAGTAATGCGCTCCAGCAGTGGCACCGCCTGTTTGAAGCTCAGGGGCAAACGCGTTCTGAGCAGGCACAACAGCACCTGCAACAGATGCTGCGCCTCGGTTTGCCCACGCGTAAACATGAAAACTGGAAATACACGCCGCTCGATGGCCTGATGAACGCTGAGTTCGTCTCGCGTCTGGCGGATATCAACCCGACGCAGCGCGACGCACTGGCGCTGAATGTCGATGCCCTGCGCCTGGTGTTTGTCGACGGCCAGTTCCGTGCGGAGCTGAGCGACAGCACCGAAGATAGCGGTTATACAATAACCATTGATGATGAGCGTCAGAGTCTGACGGCGCCCGTGCAGCCAGAGGTCTTTCTGCATCTTACCGAGAGCCTGGCGCAGAGCGTGACGCAGATTCACGTGAAGCGAAACCAGCGCCCGGCAAAACCGCTGCTGCTGATGCACATCACCCAGGGCCTGGACGGCGATGAAATCAATACCGCGCACTATCGCCACCATCTGGCGCTGGCGGAGGGGGCGGAGGCCACGGTCATTGAACATTACGTCAGCCTCAACGACACCCGCCACTTTACCGGGGCGCGCCTGACGATGAACGTCGCCGCCAACGCTCAGTTGCACCATATCAAGCTGGCATTTGAGAATCCGCAGAGTCATCACTTTGCGCATAACGATATTTTGCTTGGGCAGGACGCAGCGGCATATAGCCACAGCTTCCTGCTGGGGGGCGCGGTACTGCGTCACAACACCAGCACGCAGCTCAACGGCGAGAACACCACGCTGCGCATCAACAGCCTGGCGATGCCGGTCAAATCGGAAGTGTGCGATACGCGTACCTGGCTTGAGCACAACAAAGGCTACTGCAACAGCCGCCAGCTGCACAAAACCATTGTCAGCGACAAAGGCCGCGCGGTGTTTAACGGTCTGATTAATGTGGCGCAACACGCTATTAAGACCGACGGGCAGATGACCAACAACAACCTGCTGCTGGGGCGTCTGGCAGAAGTGGACACCAAGCCGCAGCTGGAGATCTATGCCGACGATGTCAAATGCAGCCACGGCGCCACGGTCGGGCGCATTGATGACGAACAGATGTTCTATCTGCGCTCACGCGGTATCGACCAGCAGGCGGCACAGAAGATGATTATCTACGCCTTTGCCGCAGAGCTGACGGAGGCGCTGGACGATGGCCTGTTAAAACAACAGGTGCTGGCCCGTATTGGTCAGCGGCTGCCTGGAGGCGAAGCATGAGTTTTCCCGTAGAGAAAGTACGGGCCGATTTTCCGGTTCTGACCCGTGAAGTAAACGGACTGCCATTGGCCTATCTCGACAGCGCGGCCAGCGCGCAGAAGCCGAACCAGGTGGTGGATGCCGAAGCAGAGTTCTACCGCCACGGTTACGCCGCCGTGCATCGCGGTATTCATACGCTGAGCGCAGAGGCGACCCAGCGTATGGAGAACGTCCGCACCCAGGTGGCCGCTTTTCTGAATGCGCGATCGCCGGAAGAGCTGGTGTTTGTGCGCGGCACGACGGAAGGGATCAACCTGGTTGCCAATAGCTGGGGCAATGCGCAGGTGCACGCGGGCGATAACATCATCATTACCGAGATGGAACACCACGCCAATATTGTGCCGTGGCAGATGCTCTGTGAGCGTGTGGGTGCTGCGCTACGGGTCATCCCGTTGCATCAGGACGGAACGCTCCAGCTTGAGCACCTTGATGCCTTGCTGGACGACCGCACGCGGCTGGTCGCGGTTACTCAGGTTTCTAACGTGCTGGGCACCGAAAACCCGGTGGCAGAGATCGTTGAAAAAGCGCACCAGGCGGGCGCGAAAGTCCTGATTGACGGCGCTCAGGCGGTTATGCACCACCCGGTGGATGTTCAGGCGCTGGACTGCGATTTTTACGTATTCTCCGGGCATAAGCTGTATGGGCCCACCGGGATCGGCGTGTTGTATGTGAAAGACGATATTCTGCAGGCCATGCCGCCGTGGGAAGGGGGCGGCTCGATGATCGCCACCGTCAGCCTGTCGGAAGGCACCACCTACGCGCGTGCGCCGTGGCGTTTTGAGGCTGGTACACCCAATACCGGCGGGATTATCGGGCTGGGGGCAGCGGTTTCTTACGTCTCCGCGATTGGCCTTGACGCAATTCAGGAGTACGAACAGCTGCTGATGCATTATGCGCTGCAGGAGCTTGCCAGCGTACCGGATCTTACTCTGTACGGCCCGGTAGACCGGCAGGGCGTGATCGCGTTCAACCTGGGAAAACACCATGCCTATGACGTGGGGAGTTTCCTTGATAATTATGGCGTGGCCGTGCGCACCGGACACCACTGTGCCATGCCGCTGATGGCATTTTACCAGGTCCCGGCAATGTGCCGCGCGTCGCTGGTGATGTACAACACAACGGAAGAGGTCGACAGGCTGGTGGCGGGGCTAAAACGCATTCACCAGTTGCTGGGCTAACGGAGAAGCGAACAATGGCAGAGTTGCCGGATAAAGATAAATTGCTGCGTAACTTCGGGCGTTGCGCGAACTGGGAAGAAAAGTATCTCTATATTATTGAGCTGGGACAGCGTTTGCCGCCGCTCAGTGAAGAGGCGCATAACCCGGAGAATATTATTCAGGGCTGCCAGAGCCAGGTGTGGATCGTGATGGAGCAAAAGGGCGACGGTACGATTGAATTGCACGGCGACAGCGATGCCGCGATTGTGAAAGGGCTTATCGCCGTGGTCTTTATTCTGTACCACCAGATGTCTGCGCAGGATATTGTCGCCTTTGATGTGCGCCCGTGGTTTGAAAAAATGGCCCTGACCCAACACCTCACCCCGTCCCGCTCCCAGGGACTGGAAGCGATGATTCGCGCCATCCGCGCCAAAGCTGCAATCCTTAGCTAGACTTACAGGACAGCATTCATTCTGTTTCGCGAGGTGGTTCCCGCCTCGCTGGTTTTTCAGCTTTCTGGCGTTCTGTCAGTGAATAAGGAATCTCAGCATGAAGCGCGCGTCTCTAATAACACTCTTACTCCTTGGTTCGCTCGGCGCTCTTAATTCGGCCATGGCGATGGATTATCCGTTACCGCCCGCAGGCAGCCGTCTGATTGGGCAAAATCAAACTTACACAATACAGGAAGGGGACACTAAACTGCAGACCATCGCGCGTCGGTTTAATACTGCGGCGCAGTTGATCCTCGAGACCAATAATACCATTGCGCCGGTGAACCCCGCGCCGGGAACGGTTATTACCATCCCATCCCAGATGCTGCTTCCGGACACGCCACGCGAAGGTATTGTGGTGAACCTGGCCGAGCTACGGCTTTACTACTTCCCGCCGGGCGGCAATATTGTCCAGGTCTTCCCGCTGGGGATTGGACAGCTGGGGCTGGAAACGCCGGTCACGACCACCCGCGTGAGCCAGAAAATCCCTAATCCAACCTGGACCCCGACGCCGGGCATCCGGGCGCGTTCACTGGAGCAGGGCATTAAATTACCGCCAGTAGTACCCGCCGGGCCAAATAACCCGCTGGGGCGCTTTGCACTGCGTTTAGGCGTGGGCAATGGGGAATATCTCATCCACGGCACCAGTGCGCCGGACAGCGTTGGCCTGCGGGTCAGCTCCGGCTGTATGCGCATGAACGCGCCGGATATTAAAGCCCTGTTCGAACAGGTGCGTGTCGGTACCCGGGTGCAGATTATCAATGAGCCGGTGAAGTTCTCCGTTGAGCCGGACGGCAAACGCTACATTGAAGTGCATCGTCCGCTGGCACAGGTTGAGGGGGAAAACCCGCAGGTTACGCCGATTACCCATTCCGCTGATTTCGCCTCATTTGTTTCTCAGGCGGGGAGTGATAAAGCGCTTATTGATAAAGCCTTGTCGCGCCGGGCAGGGATCCCGGTTGCCGTGTCGGCCAGTAACGGCCCGTCAGCCAGCAACAGCGTGCAGTCCGTGCAGAACAGTCGGGTGTCTGCTGCGGTAATGGAAGATGACGGAGAGAAGGTGACGCAGTAGGGGTTTGACGCAGACAAAAAAAATGGCGCACAATGTGCGCCATTTTATTAACAGGTACTATTACTTACGGTATTTAGTAGCCTGGTTGTCCAGACGCTGGTTAGCGCGAGCTGCGTCGTCTTTAGCAGCCTGAACGTCGGAACGCATTGCGTTCACGTCGTTGCTCAGCTGGTCAACTTTAGCGTTCAGAGTCTGAACGTCAGAAGACAGCTGATCGATTTTAGCGTTGCTGGAGCAACCTGCCAGCAGAGTAGAACCCAGGATTACCGCGCCCAGTACCAGTTTAGTACGATTCATTATTAATACCCTCTAGATTGAGTTAATCTCCATGTAGCGTTACAAGTATTACACAAACTTTTTTGGGTTGAGAATATTTTTTTGATGGGAATACGCCTATTTTTGATCGTTCGCTCAAAGAAGCAACGAATTCGGCGTTTTTGTCGAAAAAGCTATGTTAAAAAAGGCATTTTTCATCGGATTCATCTTAGATAAATCGCGATTAAATAGAAAAACCCGATTTGCTTTTTGAATAGATTTGGCTAATACCACGAATAAAAAAAGCGCCCCGAAGGACGCTTTTTATCAAAAATTAATTTGTTTGTGCATTATTACAGCACGTGAACAGAGGCGGTGTTGGTGGTGCCACTTGGTACCAGCGCACCCGATACCATTACCACCACGTCGCCTTTCTGTGCCAGGCCGCTTTCCAGAGCCAGCTCTTTACCCTGAATGTAGAAATCGTCGGTAGAGGCGATCTCTTTCACCAGGTGTGCTACAACACCTTTGCTCAGCACCAGCTGACGCGCAGTGGTTTCATTGGTGGTCAGCGCCAGGATAGTCGCATCCGGGAAGTATTTACGCACTGCACGAGCAGATTTACCGCCCTGGGTGGCAACCACGATCAGTGGCGCTTCCAGCTTCTCAGCCGTTTCTACCGCACCGCGGCATACCGCTTCAGTGATGCGCAGTTTGCGGCTGTCGTTGTTGAAGTCCAGACGGCTGGTCATCACGCGGTCAGTACGTTCGCAGATGGTGGCCATGATGGACACTGCTTCCAGCGGATATTTACCTTTCGCGGATTCGCCAGACAGCATGACAGCATCAGTACCGTCGAGGATGGCGTTCGCCACGTCGCCAGCTTCTGCGCGGGTTGGACGTGGGTTTTTGATCATGGAGTCCAGCATCTGGGTGGCAGTGATAACCACTTTACGCGCGCGAACACACTTCTCGATCATCATCTTCTGCGCGAAGATCACTTCTTCAACCGGGATTTCAACACCCAGGTCACCACGCGCAACCATGATGCCGTCAGACGCTTCGAGGATTTCGTCGAAGTTGTTCAGGCCTTCCTGGTTTTCGATTTTGGAGATGATCTGGATCTTCTCACCGCCGTGCGCTTTCAGGTGCTCACGGATTTCAACTACGTCGGAACGCTTACGGATGAAGGAGGCTGCAACGAAATCAACGCCTTGCTCGCAACCGAAGATCAGGTCTTGCTTGTCTTTTTCAGCCAGGGCTGGCAGCGCGATGGAAACGCCAGGCAGGTTAACGCCTTTGTTTTCACCCAGGTCGCCGTTGTTCAGCACTTTACAGATGACTTTGTTGCCTTCGATCGCGGTCACTTCCATCCCGATCAGACCATCGTCTACCAGCACGGTGTTACCCACGGACAGATCGCTGGTGAAGCCTTCATAGGTCACCGCAACGATTTCGCTGTTACCGACCACAGACTTGTCAGTGGTGAAGGTGAAGGTCTGGCCCGCTTTCAGAGAGACGTCGTTACCGCCTTCCAGTTTGATGGTGCGGATTTCAGGACCTTTGGTATCCAGCAGGATGGCGGCTTTTTTACCGGTCTTGCTCATGACGTTGCGCAAGTTCTGGATACGCTGACCATGTTCAGCGTAGTCACCGTGAGAGAAGTTCAGACGCATAACGTTCATGCCGGCGTCCAGCATTTTGGTCAGCATCTCTTCAGATTCGGTTTTCGGGCCGATGGTACAAACAATTTTCGTCTTTTTCATGACAGTCTTAGTCTTTAAGTTGGGAAGGATATGGAAATCTCGCTCCGGGGGCGCACCGCCGCGGAGTCAAACCTGTGTTGCAAAAGAGTATATGACACGCACTAAGGATAGGAGACATCAAATGAGCGTGCAGAAGAAAGTGTGCCTGAGTGTCAGCCCAACGAAGGAGAGGAGAAGTTGTACGTTGTTTTTTGTATTCCAAGCGCTGAAACCATTCACCAGGGATTAGGCGCGCATTATACGCTGATTTTAGGATAAAAGGAAAATGAAAACAGCGTTTCAAAAATAATCTATGCAGTTTCACATAATATTGTTATCAAGGCGTTAAGGCATAATGACAACTTATGACGGCAGGCGAGTGACCTGCCGTATTTAGCTTAATTTTTCAGCGCCTGACTCAGGTCGGCAATCAGGTCTTTCGTATCTTCGATACCCACGGACAGGCGGATCAGTTGCGGCACAATGCCGTTGGCCAGACGCTGCTCAAGCGGGATCGAGGCGTGGGTCATGCTGTAAGGCTGACTCACCAGGCTTTCCACACCGCCGAGACTTTCTGCGAGGGTGAACAGCTTCAGCTTGCGGATCACCTCCGTCGCACGTTGCGCATCGCCTTTTACCACGACGGAAATCATCCCGCCCGGCAGCGCCATTTGCGTGCGGGCGAGCTGATATTGCGGGTGCGACTCCAGCCCCGGGTAGAACACGTTGTCAACCTGCGGCTGCTGCTCAAGCCATTGCGCAATCGCCAGCGCGTTGGTGCTGTGCTTTTCAACTCGCAGTGCCAGTGTCCGGATCCCGCGCAGCGTCAGGAAACTGCTGAACGGATCCAGGACGCCGCCGACGGCGTTTTGCAAATACCCCAACCGCTCTGCCAGCGCCGGGTTATCCCCCACGACCGCCAGACCAGCAACCACGTCGGAATGGCCGTTCAGGTATTTGGTGGCGGAATGCACCACGATATCGAAACCCGACTCCAGCGGACGGTGAATGACCGGTGAGGCGAAAGTGTTATCTGCCACGCTGATCACGTTATGACGGCGGGCAATGGCACCGATGGCCGCCAGATCGGCCAGTTTCAGCAGCGGGTTGGTCGGCGTCTCCACCCAGACCATGCGCGTTTCAGGTCGAATGGCGGCTTCCAGCGCGGCCAGATCGCCAGGCTTAACCCAGCTGACCTGCAGCCCGGTACTGCGCTTGCGTACGTTTTCAATCAGCCGGTATGTGCCGCCATACACATCATCTATGGCAACGATATGGCTGTCTTTGTCCAGCAGTTCCAGCACGGTGGAAATGGCGGCCAGGCCTGAGGCGAAAGCATAGCCGCGCGAGCCGCCTTCCAGTTCGGCGATGGCGGTTTCCAGCGCATGGCGGGTGGGGTTGCCGCTGCGGGAATATTCGTAGCCGGTATGCTCCCCGGGTGACGGTTGCGCAAACGTCGAGGTGGCGTAAATGGGCGGCATGACCGCCCCGTGTTGATCGTTGAATTCACCGCTGTGTACGCTGAGCGTGGCCAGGTTTTTCATCATTTTTTCCTTTATTGTTGTAGACGGTTGCGCCAGGCGGTGAGGACATCGCTGCGCGTAATCAGACCCAGGAAACGGTCGTTGTCATTGATCACGGCCACCAGACCGCGATCAAAAATGGCGTTGAGGGCGCTTTCCGGTGCGTGCTTATCAAGAAACTCCACCTGTCGCGTCATCGCTGCCGTGACGGGAAGGGCAAAGCGATCGCCATCGCCGCCGATATGGCGCAGCAGATCCCACTCGTCGATAATCCCCACCACCTTGCCGTTATCCAGCACCGGCAGTTGCGAGATGTCATACAGACGCATTCGCGCCAGCACGGTGGAGAGCGTGTCATCCGGGGCGGCGGTGACGGTGGCTCCTTCATCGTGGCGCAGCGCAATGTAGTCGGAGAGATCGCCTGCCTGCGGGCGGGACATCAGCCCCTGCTGGCGCATCCAGTCATCGTTGAACATCTTCGAGAGGTATTTGTTGCCACTGTCGCAGGCGAAGGTCACGACGCGTTTCGGCGTGGTCTGTACCTGGCAATACTTCAGCGCGGCCGCCAGCAGGGTTCCGCTGGAGGAGCCTGCCAGGATACCTTCCGTTTTCAGCAGTTCACGCGCGGTGTTGAATGCTTCCTGGTCGGTGATGCGCCAGGCGCGCTCCACGCCTTCGATGTGAGCCAGCGGCGGAATAAAGTCTTCACCGATCCCTTCAACCAGCCATGAACCGGCATCATGGTAGCGCCCGGTTTCGACCTGGTCTGCCAGTACGGAGCCGGCCGGGTCTGCCAGCACAAACTCCGTGTGCGGAGAGTGCTCGGCAAACCAGGCCTGCAGGCCACCCAGCGTACCGCCGGAGCCCACGCCGACCACGATGGCGTCGATGTTGCCGTCGAGCTGCTCAAACAGTTCTGGCGCGGTGGTGGTGCGATGCGCCAGCGGGTTGGCTTCGTTATTGAACTGATCGATATAAAACGCACCTGGCAGTTCATTAGCCAGACGCTGGGCGTAATCCTGATAATAGGCCGGATGACCTTTATTCACGTCCGAGCGCGTCAGTACCACCTGGGCACCCAGCGCACGCAGGTGGAAAATCTTCTCGCGGCTCATTTTGTCCGGCACCACCAGGATCAGCGAATAGCCTTTCTGGGCGGCAATCAGGGCCAGGCCGAGACCGGTATTGCCTGCCGTCGCCTCAATTATCGTGCCACCCGGCTGCAGCTTACCGGTACGCTCCGCTTCATTAATCATCGACAGCGCCACGCGGTCTTTAATGGATCCACCCGGATTCTGGTTCTCCAGTTTCAAAAACAGCGAGCAGGGACCGGTATCGAGTTTATGCAGCTGGATAAGCGGTGTACGGCCAATCAGTTCAGTGACGGAGTGATAAATCGTCATGGTTTTGTCCTTTCAGGAGAGCATGACGGGATGATAGGGCGATGAAATTTTCTCAAGAAAGAACGAATCTCTGCTTTTTAGAACTGAAAAGAATATAAATGATGTTTTTGGATGTCAGGACAGCAAGACGTAAAGTGCTCTGGATGTGAGGATGGCTATATCAACAGAAAATGCTGAAAAAATGACCGTTTTTCTCGTCTGGTGTCTGTCAGATATGCATCTGGCAGATAATCATTGCTGAAATTGGTCTAAACGGTTCCCATCCGCTCAATCCGCCGCTTATTTCTTCAGGTTATAACACATTCTTTTTTGTTCATTTAAAAGCTGATAACGGCTGTTTACTATCATTTTGGACATCCATACTGCTAAACCGCTATGCGCGGACGGATAATGAATAAGAATGATTGTTCTCAGTAATATTTCGAAGGTTTTTGACAACGGAAAGGTGGCGCTCACGGCCGTTGATAACGTCAATTTGACGATCGAACAGGGGCAAATATACGGCATTATTGGTTACAGCGGCGCGGGGAAAAGTACCCTGATCCGCCTGTTGAATGGCCTGGAAAAACCGAGCAGCGGCAGCGTGACCATCAACGGGCAGGACATTTCTGCCGCAAAAGGGGAAGCACTGCGTCAGGCGCGGCTGAAGATCAGCATGGTGTTCCAGCATTTCAACCTGCTGTGGTCACGGACGGTAACGGAAAACATCGCTTTCTCAATGCAGATAGCCGGAGTACCAAAAGCCAGGATTCAGGCTCGCGTGGCCGAGCTGGTGGAACTGGTCGGGCTGAAAGGCCGTGAAAATGCGTATCCGTCGCAGCTGAGCGGCGGGCAAAAGCAGCGCGTGGGCATTGCGCGTGCGCTGGCGAACAACCCGGATGTGCTGCTCTGTGACGAAGCCACCTCCGCACTCGATCCCCAGACGACCGATCAGATCCTCGATCTGCTGCTGGACATCAACCGTCGTTTCAAACTCACCATTGTGCTGATCACCCATGAAATGCACGTGGTGCGCAAAATCTGCGATCGCGTGGCGGTGATGGAGAGCGGCAAAGTGGTGGAAGAGGGCGACGTGCTGAGCGTCTTTACTCACCCTCAACAGCCGATCACCCGGCAGTTTGTCCGTCAGGTGAGCCAGTATGCCGAGGAAGAGACCTTCAATACCGAGCTGGCAGCCGACCTGGAAGGCACGGTCATCCGTCTGACCTTCACCGGACACAGCACGCACAAACCGATTGTGGGTGAACTGACGCTGCGCTACGGCCTGCCGTTTAACATTCTGCACGGGAAAATGACCCAGACGGCGCACGGCGTTTTTGGCCAGCTGTGGGTACACGTGGTGGCATCTGATGAACAACTGAACAATATCCTCGCCGACCTGAAGCACAGCGATATTGAAGGCGAGGTGATTAAACATGGCTGATACCCTCTTTCCGCACCTGAAATGGGATCAACTCTGGGCGGCAACGCTCGAGACGCTGTACATGACTGCGCTTTCTGGCGTGGCAACCTTTGTACTGGGGATTGTGCTGGGTCTGGCGCTGTTTTTAACCGCGCGTGGCGGGTTGTTCCACAACCGTACGGTCTACAGCGTGATTTCGATTGTGGTGAACGTGTTTCGTTCTATCCCGTTCATCATTCTGATTGTCCTGCTGATCCCGTTCACCAAGACCATCGTCGGCACCATTCTGGGGGCCAACGCGGCACTGCCGGCGCTGATTGTGGGCGCGGCACCGTTCTACGCGCGTCTGGTAGAGATTGCCCTGCGTGAAGTGGACAAAGGGGTGATTGAAGCGACGCGCTCGATGGGCGCACGACTGAGCACCTTAGTTTTTCGGGTTTTACTGCCAGAATCATCACCTGCACTGGTGTCCGGTATTACGGTGACGCTGATTGCGCTGGTGAGCTACAGCGCAATGGCCGGGGTGATTGGCGCAGGCGGTTTGGGAAATCTGGCTTATCTGGAAGGATTCCAGCGCAACCATGGTGACGTCACGCTGGTGGCAACGGTGACCATTTTGATCATCGTTTTCATTATTCAGTTCTGCGGCGACATCATCACTTCACTGTTAGATAAACGCTAATAAATACACACAGGAACCATCATCATGAAAAAGACACTGACACTGATCGCCGCTGCAACCCTGAGCGCCCTGAGCTTTGCCGCGTGGGCTGACACCCTGACCGTGGGCGCGTCCAATACGCCACACGCTGAAATTCTGGAGCAGGCGAAGCCGATTCTGGCAAAGCAAGGTATCGATCTGGAGATTAAACCCTTCCAGGACTACATTCTGCCCAACACCGCGCTGGCCGGTCATGACATTGATGCTAACTACTTCCAGCACATTCCTTACCTGAACAGCGTGCTGAAAGATCACGCGGGTGATAAGGATTATGATTTTGTCAGTGCCGGCGCGATCCATATTGAGCCAATTGGTATCTACTCTAAAAAATACAAGTCGCTGAAAGACCTGCCGGAAGGCGGCAAAATCATCATGCGTGATGCCGTGTCTGAAGAGGGGCGCATTCTCTCTATCTTCGAAAAAGAGGGGGTGATCAAGCTTAAGCCTGGCGTCGACAAAGTGACCGCGCGTATCAGCGACATCGTGGACAATCCGAAAAAGCTGCAGTTCACGCCTAACGTAGAAGCCTCTCTGCTGCCGCAGATGTACAACAACGATGAAGGGGCTGCGGTAGTGATCAACGCCAACTACGCGATTGATGCGGGTCTGGATCCGGTTCACGACCCGATTGCGGTTGAGAGCGGCGAAAACAACCCGTATGCCAACATCATTACTGTGCATCGTGGCGATGAGAAGAAAAAAGATATCGTCGCGCTGGTGAACGTGCTGCACTCGAAAGAGATTCAGGACTGGATCCGCACCAAGTATAAAGGCGCGGTGATCCCGGTAAATAACTAATCGGTTGATTTAACAGATGAAGCCCGGTGAGTCTCTCGCCGGGCTTCTTTTTTGTATCCGGGCGAGGGATCATTTAAGCTGACGCTTTTGGGCAATGGAGTGGATGACCGTGGGCAATGTGACCAAAGACGAAGCGCTGTACCAGGAGATGTGTCGGGTGGTAGGGAAGGTCGTTCTGGAGATGCGTGACTTAGGGCAGGAGCCGAAGCATATTGTGATTGCCGGGGTACTGCGTACGGCGCTGGCGAACCAGCGCGTAAAACGCAGCGAATTAACCACCCAGGCGATGGAAACGGTGGTTAAAGCGCTGGCCGGCTGATACGCCAGCGCTTTGCCAGCTGCTCAAGAGAACAGCAGAGCAGGTAATAAACGACACCGGTAAAGATAAAAATGGCCGCCGGGTAAATTTGCACCCGGTTGTTCACCTGTCCTGCCACCGTGGTCAGCTCAGGCACGTTCACAATAAAAGCCAGCGAGGTGTCCTTCAGCAGGCTGATAAAAATGCCCACCAGAGACGGCAGAATATTGCGCATTACCTGTGGCAACAGAATGTGCCACAGGGTTTGTTGCGTGCTGAACCCCTGCGTTAATGCCGCTTCGTACTGACCCGATGGCAGCGCATTAATGCCGGCCAGGACGGAGTGCATCACCGATGCGGCCGTAAACCACGCCAGCGCCAGCGTCACGGTGAGCGCACCGGGGAGGTCGCCACCGGTGATAAGCGGCAACAGATACCACATCCAGAAAATCACAAAGATTAACGGGATCCCCCGGATAAGCTCAGCCCACAGAAACAGCGCCTTGCGTATCACCCCGGCATAGCGCCATGCCAGACAGGCAAGGGCCACCCCGCCCGGCAGCGCGAGGAGCGCCGCGCCTGCGGCCATCAGTAAGGAGAGCAGGACCCCGCCGGGCTCACCGGCAGCGGCGCGTCCCCACAGCAGATAATCCAGGTTATCGGTAATGACATTAAGTCCGGCAATCATGTTTTTCACTCCCTGTGAGTGTTGTCTGCTGGCGTTGACGTTTTGCGGCGGGACCGAGCCGCACCAGCACCACGCCCATCACCACACCGGTGAACAGATAGAGCAGGGTGCCTACGGTAAACGCCTCCAGCGCGTGCGCGTTAAAGCTCTCAATCTGCCGTATCTGGCAGGTCAGTTCGGCAAAACCAATACCGCTGGCAAGCGAGGAGAGTTTCATCAGATTAAGGTACTGCCCCACAACGGGCTGCCAGGCGTTCGCCAGCCCCTGCGGCAGCAGGATGTAACGAAACAGACGCCACGCGGAGAATCCCTGGGAGAGCGCCGCCTCCCGTTGCCCGCCCGGAACTGAACGTAATCCGGACGCCACTTCTTCAATGAGAAAAGCCGAGGCAAACACGCCCAGCCCCCAGGCCGAGCATAAAAACTCGGGTGTGAACCACCAGACATCACCGGGAAGAATGGACCAGCGGTGATCTGCATTCACTGTATCCCGGAATGCCTGCGGCAGACCGTTCCAGGCGGCAAAATACCAGAACAGCAGCTGTACCAGCAGCGGGGTATTGCGAAAAAGCGACACCCAGGCATTGACCACCGCGTTGCCGGGGCGCCCACCGGAAAGACGCAGGAGCAGAAAAAGCAGCGCAAGCAGGCTTGCCAGTATCGCCCCGGCGAGCGTCACCCACAGGGTGGTGAGATAACCGGAAATAATCCATTGCAGGGGCTGTCCGGTCAGCACCCCCTGCCAGTCGAGCGCGGGCATTACAACGGCTCCTGATGCAGCGGGTTCAACACCTTTTGCAGAAAACGCTGCGCACGCGGGTGCGACGGATGGCGGAAGAATTGTTCCGGCGGCGCGGTTTCCAGTATCTGTCCGCCATCGATAAAGACAATCCGGTCGGCAATGTCACGGGCAAACTGCATCTCGTGCGTGACCACAATCATGGTGATCCCGCTGTGAGCCAGCGATCTCATGACCAGTAACACTTCGCCAATCATTTCAGGGTCGAGCGCGGAGGTCGGCTCGTCGAAGAGAATAATTTGCGGCGATGAGGCCAGCGCACGGGCAATCGCCACCCGCTGCTGTTGGCCGCCGGAAAGTTCCGCAGGGAAATGGTGTGCCTTGTCCAGCATGCCTACGTTTTCCAGCAGCGTCAGGGCACGTTCTTGTGCGGGCAGGGGCTTCCAGCCGTGAACATGCTCCAGTGCCAGGGTGATATTCTGACTGGCGGTGAGATGGGCATAGAGATTAAATTGCTGGAACACAAACCCGACGCGGCTACGTAACTGGCGCAGCGCGGGGCCGGAAAGTCGCCCGGTGGGTTTGTTGTCGACCAGGATCTCACCGCCGCTTAACGTCTCAAGCTGGTTAATAAGGCGGATCAGCGTGGATTTACCCGAACCCGAAGGGCCGAGGATAGCCACCACTTCCCCAGGCGTAATGGTAAGGTTAATACCGTTTAAAACCGGATGGTTACCGTAATGTTTGTCGACGTTGCGAAACTCGACACTGGCCTGTTCCAGATGTGAAAAATCCGCGGAGCCTGCCGCGGAGTGTGAAAATAAACCTGAAAGCATCTTACTTAGCTTCTATTGTAAAGGCGCGTGGCTGTGGAGACGGGGTGTCTGGACCAAACCAGACATCGTAGATTTTTGCTGCCTGGCCGTTTTTCTCCAGGTTCACCAGCTCATCATTGACGGCTTTCAGCAGTGCCGCTTCACCTTTTTTGACCCCCACACCAATCTCTTCTTTGCTGAGCAGATCGGGCAGAATTTTGAAATTCGCTTTATCCGGGGCTTGCGCCAGCAGGCCGGCCAGAATGGTGCTGTCCTGGGTGATCGCCTGCACGTTGCCATTGCGAAGCGCCGTCAGCGCCAGCGGAATATCGTCGTAGGAGAGCACGCGGGATTGCGGGAACCGCTGGTGCAGCGCCTGTTCGCCCGTGGTGCCTTTTACCGCGCCAATGCGTGCATGGCTGTAGGCGTCCAGCTTATCGGCGGATTTTGCCGGGACCAGGAATTGCTGGCCGGTGACAAAATACGGTGTAGAGAAATCAATCACCTGCGCCCGCTCCGGGGTGATGGTGATATCCGCCACAATTAAATCCGCTTTACCGGACTGGAGTAGGGGAATGCGGTTCGCCGGGTTAGTGGCCACCAGTTCCAGCTTCACGCCCAGCGATTTTGCCAACGCTCTGGCAAAGTCCACGTCGTAGCCCACGATGTCATGCGTTTTGGCATCGACGGAACCAAACGGTGGGTTGGCATCAAAGGTCGCCACTTTCACCACCCCTGCGGCTTTAATATCCGCCAGCTGATCTGCCTGAACCTGTGCAGAAAGCAGGCCACCTGTTGCCAGTAAACCCAGCGCAACAATCCGTTTTTTGAACCCTTTTCTGTTTGCTGCCATAGTCATACGTCATCCCGTCGTTTTTGTTTTGTCCCGTTACGCTCCCATAAGCGAAAGCTATCGCCAAATAAGAAATCGTTCTTTGCTATAAACAAAAAAGCATTAGTGAACAGTGTGTTACATGGTGGTGACACATTCTGACGGCATTTGCAGATCCTGCATATCAACAGTGGATATTGGTATTTCACCTGTGCGGAGTTTGGGTGTTTAACTGAGGGCAGGTAAAGCGAGAGGAGTCTGACGATGAAAAAGTGGATAAGCACGTTACGGCGGTTTTTTGCGACCCGACCCGTGAATGCGGAGAACAGCGCGCAACGTGTTCTTGAGTCGATACTGCCTGTCGCCAGCCTGTATGGCGTGGACGTGGCCAACATTGACCCGGAGTGGTTCCATGATAAAACGTCACGCTGAACTGCGCCGCACGCGCGAAATGTACTGGAACGAGCTGTGCTAAATTTTGTTCTGACGCCGGTTAGCTGTTAAGGTCAACAGGATGTTGAGCCTGGTCAGTAAATGGAATGAAGAACCCTATTTTCAAACGTGGCATTGTTGTCTGGACGATAGTCTGCCTCATCAGCGGCGTGTTGCTCTACGCCGAACAGATTCGCCGTCAGTTCTGGGAGCGCGATCGTGAGTTCTCGGCGTTATTCTCCGAATTAAGCGCGGTCCTGACGCAAAATGAATCGGTTTTACCGCTTCTGAATGGCGATGAAGACATTGCCGCTCTGCGCAAAAAATTCCCCCATCTGCTCGCTCTGGAAAAAACGACGGGACGCCCACTGGATGCGGCGCGGGTGGAGCCTGCCCACGAGATGCAGTACTGGCTTTATAACCCATGGCGTCAGATCCGCGTGCGGGTGGACCTCGGCCCGATTCTGAATGCACATCATCCCTTTACCCACCTTGGGATCCGCTTTATCCCGACCGGTGACGAACCGGCGTCTGAGGCATTCTGGCACTGGCAACGCACCTTCCCGCAGCATACTCAACCTTTTACGCTGGAAGCGGATTCTCGTCCGGACTGGTTCGGCGTCAGCTGGTATTTTTATCCCATCCTGTTTATCGGATGGGGGATAGTGATTGCGCTGGCAAGCGTGGTGCTCTGGCAGCGTAAAGCACGTAAAGACGCCGAGCAAAGGGCGCACTATTACCAGCACGCCAGGCTCAATACCCTGGGGGAGATCACCGCCGGTATTGTGCATGAGATAAACCAGCCGCTGACCGCCGTCCAGACGTGGATCCAGGGCGCGCAGCGTCAGTTACAGCTGGAAAACGGCCAGGCCGTGTCGCAGGCGCTGTCGGCTGCGCTGACGCAAACGCAGCGTATTAGCGCATTATTAACCCGTTTTCGCGAGCACGTTGTGAAGGAGAAAGTCACCCTCCGCGAAACCGATCTGGCAGCATGCTGGCTACAGGTGGTGAACTTACTTGAGCATGAGCGCAGGGCTGAACATATCTCGGTCAGCCATGCGTTTGCTCCCGGGGCCACCACCGTGCTGGCCGACCCTCTCTGGCTGGAGCAGGTGCTGCATAACCTGCTCAGCAATGCGATTCAGGCCCAACAGGCCAGTTCAGCCGGCTGGGTAAAGATAGAGAGTCAGAAAAACGAGAGGGGTATTCAGATAACCGTGACTGACGGCGGTCCTGGCTTTAGCCCTGAGGCGTTACAGAATGCCTTTATGCCATTTTACAGTGGCAGAGAGGTGGGCATTGGTCTGGGGATGACCTTAACGGAATCATTAATGACGCGTATGAATGGATCGATTACGCTGGATAATGCGCCGCAGGGCGGGGCACAGATCCGATTACAACTGGCGAATGGAAAGGAGGCGACGGTTGGATAACACAATCTGGCTGATAGACGATGATGAGTCTATAAGAGAGTCAATGGCGTTTTTGCTGTCGGGCATGGGCTGGACGGTAAGAACGTTTGAAAGTGTTGATGCCTTTACCGCGGCCCATTCCCGGGAAACCGCGCTGGTAGGCTGTATGCTGCTGGATATGCGTATGCCAGGAAAAGGTGGACTCACCTGGCTAGAGGAGGGCAAATGGCCCTGGCCTCTGTTGCCGGTGATTATCATGACCGGGCACGGTACCGTTGATGCCTGCCGTCGGGCATTTCGTAACGGCGTGTTTGAGTTTTTCACCAAGCCGCTGGATGCCGACAAGCTTATCGAAACGGTGGGTCTGGCCTTTGAGGAGAGTCAGCGTCGCTTTGCCGACTGGCAGGAAACCTCGCGGGCCAAAGCGCGTTTCGCGCAATTGACCGCGCGGGAACATGAAGTGCTGGGGGAGTTGATGCAAGGGCTCAGTAACAAAGAGGTGGCTGCCCGGCTGAACCTCTCGCCACGAACGGTGGAAGCGCACCGCGCGGCGGCATTTACCAAGCTTGGCGTCAGCAGCCTGGTCCAGGCAATACGCGAATACGATAAATTGCAATCCGTATAACTACCAGGTTGAGTGCGTATTCAACCGAATTATGTTTCATCGCACGTCGGGGTAATCTCTGCCACGTATCCCAACACGCGAGGAAGTGCGATGAAAAAATTAATGATGGTTGCGGCACTGGCCGCGGGTAGTGTAAGTCTGGCCGCTCAGGCTGATAAGTTGAACCAAAAGAATCTCTCGCTGGCGCAGGCGAATGCGCTGGCAACGTCCGCCATTCAGGCGTGCACGGCAAAAAATTATCAGGTGACGGTCACCGTGGTTGACCGCGCGGGCGTGGTGAAAGCCGTACAACGGACCGACAATGCCGGTCCTCACACGGTCAAAGCCAGTGAAATGAAAGCCTGGACGGCGCTCAGCGCAAAAAATGCGTCAGGCAAAGTGATGGAAGCGGCACAGAGCAATGCCGGCGCGCAAAACATGCGTGACATCCCTGGCTTCCTGCTGCTGGCGGGCGGCTTGCCGGTAAAAGAGGGCGATGAGGTGATCGGAGCGATTGGTATCGGCGGTGCGCCGGGCGGTCATCTTGATGAAGCCTGCGCGCAGGCAGCCATTGACGGGCTGAAAAAGTAACATAAAAAAAGCACCGGGTTAGCCGGTGCTTTTTCATCAGATTTTGCAGGCATCGCCGCAGTCGTCATCGGCGACAATCGCCTGGGCTTTTTTATCTGCGTCGTCCAGACGTTCCGCATTACGCTCTTCTGCTTCATCCAGTCCGTTAAAGACCAGGTTTTCGAGATCAATTTCCATGTGGCACCTGCTTTGTTCAGTTTTTTGATACTGGCACAGTATAGGGCAAAAAACGCCAGCAATGTACCTCGCAGCACATATGGATAATCCCTGCCATACTCTCTGCTTTATGGATGAGGAATGCCAATGATGACACTCTGCAAAACCTGCGGTACCGCGTATGACGCCGCGCCGCAAATATGCCCGATTTGCGAGGACGAGCGCCAGTATGTTCCACACAGCGGCCAGGCGTGGACAGACTTTGCTACCGTGACATCCACGCACAGCAACAAATGGCAGCAGCTGGAGCCACAGCTGTTCAGTATCAAAACGGTTCCCGCCTTTGCGATCAACCAGCGCGCGCTGTTGTTGCGTACCCCGCACGGTAATATTCTCTGGGACTGTATTGCCAACCTCGACCCGGCAACCAAAACGCTTATCACCGCGCTCGGCGGCATCAGCGCGATTGCGATTTCGCACCCGCACTATTACACCACCATGCAGGTATGGGCTGCGGCATTTGATGCGCCGGTGTACCTGCACGCCAGCGACAGAGAGTGGGTCATGTGCAGCAGTCCGGCCCTTCGCTTCTGGGAAGGGGATGCGCTGGAACTTTTCCCGTCGGTCACCTTGCTGCGTCTGGGCGGCCATTTTGCGGGCGGCACGGTGCTGCACTGGCAGGAGGGCGATGGTGTATTGCTGGTGGGGGATATTCTTCAGGTCACGCCCGGCAAGGACGCCGTGTCATTCATGTGGAGCTACCCGAATATGCTGCCGCTGCCTGCCCGTACCGTTGAGCGGGTCACCGGTCTGCTGGAGGGCAAAAAATTTGCTCGTCTGTACGGCGCCTTTGAGGGACAAAACATCCCGGCGCACGCGGACGCGATTGTGCAGCGGTCGGGCCAGAAATATATTGCTTGTCTCAGGTAAAGCACGATGGGTAAACTTCACGAGTGTGATCCCGATCATACCTAAACGACAACAGATAAAAGAGAAATTGCTATGCAACATATCATTGAAGGTTTCCTCAACTTTCAAAAAGAGATTTTCCCGCAACGTAAAGAGCTCTTTCGCAGTTTAGCGTCCAGCCAGAATCCCAAAGCGCTGTTCATCTCATGCTCCGACAGCCGTCTGGTACCAGAACTGGTCACTCAGCAAGAGCCAGGACAGCTCTTTGTCATTCGAAATGCTGGCAACATTGTGCCACCGTTTGGGCCAGAGCCGGGCGGTGTCTCCGCGACTATCGAATATGCCGTTGTGGCGCTGGGCGTGACGGATATCGTGATTTGCGGTCACTCCAACTGTGGGGCGATGAAGGCGATTGCGGATAACGCGAACCTCGAGCCGATGCCCGCTGTCTCCCACTGGCTGCGCTATTCTGATGCCG
The DNA here is from genome assembly GCF_003965585.1 of Enterobacter sp. WCHEn045836. Lineage (NCBI taxonomy): Bacteria > Pseudomonadati > Pseudomonadota > Gammaproteobacteria > Enterobacterales > Enterobacteriaceae > Enterobacter > Enterobacter sp. WCHEn045836. The sequence goes on along the minus strand of NZ_RXPT01000007.1, from coordinate 144,539 downwards.
CTAAAGCCGTGGTTGAGAAGAAAAGCTGGGATAAGCCGATCGATAAAGTCAATGCGATGGTGCAGGAGAACGTGTTTGCGCAGCTGAGCAACATCAAGACACATCCTTCCGTTGCTGTGGGCCTGCGCAATAACTCTCTTCGCCTGCACGGCTGGGTATATGACATTGAAAGCGGTGAGATCCGTGCGCTGGATAAAGCGACAAAAACGTTCGTCTCCCTGTCTGAAAACCCGGAAGTATTCTTCGAATAATCACGCTTTGCAGGGCATGGAGGCCCTGTCAGTAATCGAAATACGGTAATCTCCGGCGTAGTCCCAACGCGGGTTTTTCCGCCGCTTTCGCCATCGCCTCCGCAATCTCCGCACACTCCGCCAGTCCCTGAACAAAGGGATGGTCGTGCATCAGCCACGGTATCGCGCCAAACGCGATCCTCCCGCACACCGATTCAGGCGCTTTCAGGGTGTAATCCTCGCCAATATCGGGGATCTCGTCACCTGTCGCCTGCAGTTGTTTGCGCAGGGTGGGAAAAGGCAGATCTTTTGTTCTGAGGGGCTTTTGCCCGCGGGCATCGATAAACACGTCGAAGTGATAAGTGTTGTCTTCAGTCGCGATCGCCGTCTGCGCGCTACCGATATCCAGCGTGTAATCATCTCCTAACGCGGCAACGCTGATGATCCCGGCCTCGCGCAGTGCCAGCAGCCGGCGGATGGACTGCGGCGGAATGGCGGCATAGTTGTCGATAAACACCCGCGCCAGTCCCTGTTTGAAACGTTCCCTGTCCTGCTCATTAAGATGCGGCACGATCTCCTGAACTACCTCGTGCAAACGAAGTACGGTGTAGCGCCAGGGCACCGTTCGCCGTTCACGTTTGTTGCGTTCGACTTCATTCAGATTGGCTTCTGCCCAGCTAAACGGGCCGTGCTGCTTACGATCTTCAAACCAGGCCTCGCGAAGGGTGTCCGCATCCAGCATGCGCAGCCCGATTTTCTCGCACCATGTTGGATCGGCGAGTTCCAGCTCTTTCACCATCAGGGCGAAGATACGATCGAGCAGCCCGTCCGGTCCTTTGGCGATTTCGCTTTCAACGACAAATTCAGTCAATACCGATAGCGGCTCGTAAGGAATAGGGCAGTAAAAATCGGCCTCAGGCAGAATACCCGTCCGGGACATCAGGACTATTTTTAACGCCTCGCTGCCTTTATCCAGCATAAATTTGTCGTCAACAAACGCGCCATGCTGCATAACAACCGCCATCGCGGCGTCCAGCCCGCTTAAGGAGGTCCCCATGATCCCCACCCGACAGGCGGGGATGTCGGCGTCCATCAAACCGGACCAGGGGCTCGGAAAGAAGGTGCGCGTAGCCTCGTCCTCTTCAGGCCAGACGTGGCCGGTGGCGATGACGGCAAGATCGAAGCGTTCAGGAAAGAGGCTGTCATTTACCGAAAGTGTGACGCCGTTTTTGTCGGTGGCGATATCCGTTACTTCGGCTGACTCATGGATGTCGACCTGAAATCCCAGCCTGCGGGCCTCTTTTACCACCGTGAGAAAGCTGTCGCGAAAATACTCCCCCAGCAGAATACGGGGCAGAAATTGCCGGTCGTGCAGTGAGGCTTTTTCGACGTGAAAACGGGCCAGATGGCTTTCACTCTGCTCTTTTAACCAGTCGAGGTAGGTCATAAAAACGGGCGGGATTTCAATACTGGCAATATTCGCCAGCATCAGACGCGAGTTTTCATCAACACGGTAGGGCATACCCACGCCTGCCTCATCGGCTTTTTCAAAGACGGAAACAGCCAGTGGTGTTTTATTTTTCAGTAGCGCGTAAAAGGTGTAAATCCCTGTGGGGCCGGAGCCGATAATGGCGATTTTTTTCATCGACACTGTTCCTGCTTTTTTTTGTCATATGAAAAGCGTAGCAGGAGAAAGCGTAAAAAATCAGGCGATTGGGATTATTCAGACTACGAGAAGAGGATTTGCACCATTTCAGGACTGAAATGGTGCGTCCGAGTGGACTCGAACCACCGACCCCCACCATGTCAAGGTGGTGCTCTAACCAACTGAGCTACGGACGCAGAATGGTGCGTTCAATTGGACTCGAACCAACGACCCCCACCATGTCAAGGTGGTGCTCTAACCAACTGAGCTATGAACGCAACGTGTTGTCGGTGACAACGGGGACGAATATTAGCGGCACAGCACCGCAGTGGCAAGAGGCAAAATGCATTTTTCTCTCTGATTTCACGCGATTGCTTCATTACCGCGCAAAGTGAAGAGAAAGTAGCCGCCAGCTGGCGGCTACTGCGTATTTAACGTGCGGCGCGCTGCAAAATTATCGTTGATGGCTGGCGCTGCAGGAAGCGCATGCGCAGCATCATCATGATGGCCGCAGAGGTCAGACCGATGATAAAGCCCATCCAGAATCCGGCAGGACCCATGCGATCAACCACCAGATCGGTGAGGGCGAGGATGTAACCACACGGCAGACCCAACACCCAGTAGGCGATGAAGGTGATAAAGAAAATGGAGCGGGTATCTTTATAACCACGCAGTACGCCGCTGCCAATCACCTGGATGGAGTCGGAGATCTGGTATACCGCCGCCAGCAGCATCAGATGCGATGCCAGCATCACCACTTCCGGGTTGTCATTGTAGAGCAGGGCAATTTGCTCACGCAGTGCGACGGTGAAAAGCGCGGTACAGACCGCCATACAAACCCCCACACCCAGCCCGGTACGCGCAGCCGTTTGTGCATCCAGGGTTGAGCCTTGCCCGAGACGGAAGCCGACGCGGATGGTGACCGCCGCCGCCAGCGACATTGGCAGGACGAACATCAGTGAGCTGAAGTTCAGCGCAATCTGGTGTCCGGCCACGTTCACAATGCCCAACGGGGAGACCAGCAGGGCGACAACGGCAAACAGGGTCACTTCAAAGAACAGTGCCAGTGCAATAGGCAGTCCCAGCTGTACCAGACGCATCATGATGTTCCAGTCCGGCGTGCTGAATGAACGCTCGTTACGGATATCACGCATGGAGCGGGCGCGTTTAACAAAGGCGAGCATACTGAAGAACATCACCCAGTACACCGCCGCCGTCGCCACGCCGCAGCCAACGCCGCCAAGCTCGGGCATGCCGAAGTGACCGTAGATAAAGACATAGTTCACCGGAATGTTGACCAGTAAACCGATAAAGCCCATAACCATCCCCGGCTTGGTTTTTGCCAGGCCTTCGCACTGGTTACGCGCCACCTGGAAAAAGAGGTAGCCCGGTGCCCCCCAGAGCAGGGCGCGCAGATATCCCACGGCCTTGTCAGCCAGAGCCGGGTCAATATTATGCATGGCGCGAATGATATGACCGGCGTTCCACAGCACCACCATAATCAGCAGTGAGACAAAACCCGCCAGCCAGAACCCCTGACGCACCTGATGAGCGATGCGCTCACGTCGACCGGAGCCATTTAGCTGAGCGATAACCGGCGTGAGTGCCAGCAGCAGGCCGTGACCGAAGAGAATGGCCGGAAGCCAGATAGAGGTTCCGATTGCCACGGCGGCCATATCGGTGGCGCTGTAGCCACCTGCCATTACCGTATCCACAAATCCCATTGCGGTCTGGGCCACCTGCGCGATGATCACCGGGATAGCCAGTGCCAATAATTGCCGCGCTTCATTCATGTACTTCTGCACGTGAACACCTTTGTATTGTTGTTATTTGAGAGACTAAAAAAGCCGCCATAACAGGCAGCAAGAAGAAAAAGCAGAGGGGGTGCCAGCTATTGTAGCGGGCTTTAACTAATTATCTAGTGAAAAAATCGCCAGAAAATGCGCTCCTCTGGCAACCTGTATTTCCAACTGTTATTGTGGTGGGATTAAACGGTGTCACCACCGTCCGGAAAAAACAGGAGTTGTAAGCATGTTTACTGGTATTGTGCAGGGCACCGCCAAAGTGGTGTCCATTGATGAAAAACCTAATTTCCGTACCCACGTTGTTGAGCTGCCGGAATATATGCTGGATGGCATCGAAACCGGTGCCTCGATTGCGCATAACGGTTGCTGCCTGACGGTGACCGAAATTAACGGCAATCAGATTAGCTTTGATTTGATGAAAGAGACGCTGCGTATCACCAATCTGGGCGAACTGGTGGTGGGCGATACCGTAAACGTAGAGCGTGCGGCGAAGTTCAGCGATGAAATTGGTGGTCATCTGATGTCGGGCCATATCATGACCACCGCCGAAGTGGCGAAAATTGTCACCTCTGAAAATAATCGTCAAATCTGGTTTAAAGTGCAGGATCCGGCATTGATGAAATACATCCTGTATAAAGGGTTTATTGGTATTGATGGGATTAGCCTGACGGTCGGAGAAGTGACGCCGACGCGTTTTTGCGTGCATTTAATTCCGGAAACGCTGCAGCGTACGACGCTGGGCGCGAAAAAACTGGGGCAGCGTGTGAATATCGAGATCGATCCGCAAACCCAGGCAGTCGTGGATACCGTGGAGCGCGTGCTGGCGGCAAAAGAGGCGGCCATAATAAAGGCCACGGAAGAAGAATAAAAAAATAACCCCGGCAATCCGGGGTTATTTTTTATCGCGGTACACGCAAACCGTGTTCAATCCCGCGGCTAAAGACGACCTGCCAGAGCTGAATATCACGCGCCCGGAACGCACCGGCGCAGGCATTCAGATAATAGCTGAACATGCGTTTAAATCGTTCAGAATAGTTGTCTGCAATCTCAGGCCACGCTTGCTGGAAACGCTCATGCCAGGCCATCAGGGTCGTGTCGTAATCCGCGCCGAAGTTATGCCAGTCTTCCATGATGAAATGGCCTTCACTGGCGTTGGCAATCTGGCGGACTGAAGGCAAACAGCCATTCGGAAAGATGTATTTATTGATCCACGGGTCAACGTTATTGTCCGTGCGCTTAGAGCCTATGGTGTGCAGCAGGAAGATGCCGTCCGGTTTTAAATTACGATCCACCACCTCAAAATAGGTGTCGTAATTTTTCGGCCCGACGTGCTCAAACATGCCCACGGAAACAATGCGATCAAACTGTTCGTTGAGGTCGCGGTAGTCCTGAAGACGGATATCAACGTCCAGACCCTGACAGCGTTCCCGGGCCATTTTTTGCTGCTCGGCTGAAATGGTGACGCCGACCACGCTGACGCCATAATGCTTCGCCATAAAATACGCCAGACCGCCCCAGCCACAGCCAATATCCAGAACGCGCATACCGGGCTGTAACTGCAGCTTCTCGCTAATCAGCCGCAGTTTATCCTGCTGAGCCGCTTCAAGGGTGGTCGCCTCTTTCCAGTAGGCGCAGGAGTATTGCATGAAGGGATCCAGCATGCGGCTGAACAAATCGTTACCGAGGTCGTAGTGCTCTTTGCCCACAATCCACGCCCGCTTTTTGCTTTGCAGATTGAACAAACGGGCGGAAGCGACGCGCAACGTATCTTTGATATTGCGGGGGAGTTGGTTCTCCAGACCGGCTCGCAACACGCTGGCAAAGAAAATATCCAGCCGCTCGCAATCCCACCAGCCATCCATATAGCTTTCGCCCAGCCCTAACGATCCCTCGCGCAGCACGCGTTTAAAAAAATCGGGATGTTTGACCTGCGGATCGGAGGGTGAAGATCCGTTGATAGTGATGCCTGCACGACCTAACAGTTCACTGACGATCCGGGACCAGTTATCGTCCGGAACGCTGACTTCTTCTATACACGATGAACTCATAGCTTCTCCATCACCTTACTGTGATCAGAACCTTCAAACAGCGTAGACGCTTTTTATGGTTTGTGAGAAATCTCACGGTAAATACCGCGAGGCTAGTATCCGACGTAGAACAGAGGAAGGGAGATATCCCTTGCCGAAATGCCTTCCATGGTAAAACGGGAGCACTCCGGCTCCCGTTAACACTTAATATTTATCGTATTTAATCGAACCAAATTTAGTATAGGCCTCAAAATTTGGTGATTCAATAGAAAATTCTTAGCAACCTAATCACTGAAATGTCACATATTTTCCGCAGTGACTACGCATGCGACGTTTCCGGCTGCGTGGGGCTATCAAGCTCACGTTGCGCGGCTGATTGCATGCGATATCCCATCACGGCCAGCACAACGGTCGCCAGCATCACGCTGGTGGTGGTCAACAGCGGCGTGGCAATCAGCGCTGAAACCACCAGGCTTGCCAGGAAGCACAGACCCAGCTGCAGGGTATTTTGCAGGGCAGCGGCACGACCTGTCGCCTGCGGGAAAGGACGTAACGCCTGTGCCACCACGATAGGGTAAATGGCGCCGTTAGCCACTGCCATCACGCAGAACGGAATCAATATCTCTACCAGGCCGACGCCCGGAATAAAACCGACAGCCCAGGTGGCGATCACACTCAGAGCAAAGAGCACCAGCAGCCATGGCAGCATCTGCTGACCTTCCCATTTCTGCAGTGCCGCACGGCAGCCGTATCCGCCCAGCAGGAAGGCGATGGTCTGCGGGACATAGCTCAGGCCAATGGCGGCCGGGCTGTATCCCATATCGTGCAGAATAAAGGGTGAACCGGTCAGCCAGGCGAAGAAGCTCGCCGAGCAGGCGGCATAGATCAGGACATTACCACGATACGCTTTGGCGCTCAGCAGGGAGAGGAACGTGATCGGTTTGGCGTCGGCATGCGCCTCTTCTTTATGCGCCGGCTTGAGGGCAAACGCCGGCAGCATCAGTACCAGCGTGATGGCAAACAGCGTGGCGAAGATAGCCTGCCACTCGAAATGCACCAGGATCCAGCTGCCCAGCAGGGGAGCGAGGGCAGGTGAAAGCCCTACCAGGGGCATAATGGTGGCGAAAATGCGGTTGGTGCGGTTGGCCGGGTAGTAGTCGGTAACAAGGGCCTGCCAGGTCACCGCTGCCGCACAGACGCCGACGGCTTGCACAAAGCGCAGCACCAGCAGCCAGGTCGCATCGCGTACCCATAACATTCCCAGACAGCCGACGGCAAAAATGCCCAGGCCCAGTAACAGCACCGGTTTACGCCCAAAGCGATCGGAGAGCGGGCCCCAGAGCAACTGTGCAATGGCAAAGCCCGCGAGGAACAAACTCAGGCTGGCGCTGATGGCCGCAGCAGGGGTTTGTAAATCTGCCTGCATCGCCGCAAACGCGGGCAGGTACATATCGGTGGCCAAAAAGCCCAGCACGCTCAAACCGCCGAGCCAGACTAAAAATCCATTCCTGGGTTGCATTGTTTTATTCTCCTTGAGGAGGCAGGTAGACACTGGCGCAGAGTGTAGGGAGTGCAAAGCGGGTTGTGAAACGCTAATATTTGGCGAGTGCATTCAAATTTTTTGCAGGCAGAAAATGTGGTCAGATTATTCTCTTGAAGTTGTCGATGCTGTCGCACGAAACGGCAGTTTCAGCGGTGCCGCAGAGGAGCTACACCGCGTTCCCTCCGCGATAAGCTACACGGTACGTCAGCTCGAAGAGTGGCTGGCTGTGCCGCTGTTTGAACGACGTCATCGCGATGTGGAATTAACGCCGGCAGGGGCATGGTTTTTGAAAGAAGGGCGTTCTGTTATCAAAAAAATGCAGATCACCCGTGAGCAGTGTCAGCAGATCGCCAACGGCTGGCGCGGGCATCTCTCCATCGCCGTGGATAACATCGTCAAACCCGAGCGCACCCGGCAGATGATTGTGGATTTCTATCGTCATTTTTCAGACGTTGAACTTCGCGTCTCGCAGGAGGTGTTCAACGGCGTCTGGGACGCGCTGGCGGACGGCAGGGCAGAGATGGCGATTGGGGCGACCCAGGCGATTCCCGTCGGGGGACGCTATGCGTTTCGTGATATGGGCATGTTGAGCTGGAAATGTGTGGTGGCAAGCGATCATCCCCTGGCTGCCATGGAGGGGCCGCTGAGTGACGACACGCTGCGCAACTGGCCGTCGCTGGTGCTGGAAGATACCTCGCGCTCATTGCCAAAACGTATTACCTGGCTTCTGGATAATCAGCGGCGGGTGGTGGCACCAGACTGGGAGTCCTCCGCGACCTGCCTCAGTGCCGGGCTGTGCGTCGCGATGGTGCCCGTGCATTTCGCTAAGCCGAGAATCGATACCGGTGAATGGGTCGAACTGACGCTGGAGAATCCGTTCCCGGATGCGGCCTGCTGCCTGACGTGGCAACAAAATGACGTGTCGCCCGCCATGGCGTGGTTACTGGATTACCTGGGAGACAGCGAAACGCTTAACCGGGAATGGTTACGGGAGCCAGCGTAACTGGCTCCGTACAGCGATTAACGACGGTAGTCGCGGAACGGACCATCCGCAACGGAACGGCGTTCGATAAGACGCGGGTGGACTTCAATCGACTGCGACTCTTCACGTTTGTTGACGATCCTGTCCATCAGCATATTGAAGGCCGTTTCACCCAGGGAGTCTTTCGGCTGGTGGATGGTGGTCAGCGCTGGGGTAAAGAAGCGCGCGTTGCGCACGTTGTCATAGCCGATCACGGAAATATCCTGCGGCACGCGCAGGCCCAGCTCATCGGCCGCACACAGGGCCCCCATCGCCATGATATCCCCGCCGCAGAACACCGCCGTTGGACGATGCGGCTGGGAAACGATCTGCTGCATGGCGCGGTAGCCCGATTCCGGCTCAAAGTCGCCCTGCACGATCCAGTTTTCCGGCACGGTGATCAGCGCTTCTTCCATCGCCTTCATAAATCCGGCCAGACGGCCAGCACCGGTGTTGCGCTCAAGCGGCCCCGGGATCACGCCAATTTCACGGTGACCGCGTTCAATCAGATAGCGGCCCGCCATATAACCGCCTTCAAAGGCGTTATCGATGACGGAGTCGGTAAAGTCGGCGCGCGCTTCGCCCCAGTCCATCACCACCATTGGGATATGACGATACTCTTCCAGCATGGAAAGCACGGACTCCGGATACTCGGAGCACATCACCAGCAGGCCATCCACGCGTTTTTGCGCCATCATCGACAGATAGGCGCGCTGTTTTTCAATGTTGTTCCACGCGTTGCCGAGGATCAGGGTATAGCCTTTCTGGAAGCAGTTTTTCTCAACCGCTTCGATGATTTCGGCAAAATAGGCCGCTTCACTGCTGGTCGCCAGCAAACCAATAGATTTGGTGTGATTAACTTTAAGACTGCGCGCAACGGCACTCGGCGAGTAGTGCAGCTCTTTGATTGCCGCCCAGACGGCGTTGCGCGTCTCTTCCGCCACGAAGCGGGTTTTGTTAATTACATGTGATACGGTTGTAGTGGAAACGTTTGCGCGTTTTGCTACGTCTTTAATTGTTGCCATTAAATGTCACTCCAGACCATATCCTAAACTCCTGAAAACCTTGAAGGTAAACGTTTGCCTTCTCTCACCCTTATCACGCAATCTTGAATTGCGGCACGCCAGGAAAACGACACGGGACGTCAGGAGGGGGTCAATGGCCGGTACGCTAATAAATTTAGCGTGGAATTTTGTCCTATCTTGATGAAAAGGGGAAGAGCTAAAGTGGTTATCCGTTTAAATCCGGGAAGATTTTTGACGTAAATTGTGTAAAAATGAGCAAGCTCACTTTTCGTGGGGGGATTAAAAGGAGAAAAATTGATGAGTTCCGATCTGAAGTTTTCGCTGTTCACCACCATTATTGTGCTGCCGCTGATTGTTGCTGCGGGTCTGACGGCTGCACTGCACTGATTTACGCGGAGGGAGCGTTCGCTCTCTCCCGCTTCCCCTGATTGTTACATCTCCGGCAAAAATCTTTTGCCAATTTGTTAACTTCTCATTTTTTGTGATTAATGTCATGCTTTCGTCTTCTTTGTTCTGTGTCACGACCTGACACGGCATCCGGAGTTGACGCATGAAAATCAATTTTCCCCTGCTGGCCCTGGCGATTGGCGCTTTTGGGATTGGCACTACTGAATTCTCCCCGATGGGGCTCTTACCGGTTATCGCCCGCGGTGTGGACGTCTCTATCCCTGCAGCCGGGATGTTAATCAGCGCCTATGCCATTGGCGTAATGGTTGGTGCTCCGCTGATGACGCTGTTGCTTTCCCACCGCGCGCGCCGTAACGCGCTGATTTTCCTGATGGCTATCTTTACCCTCGGCAATGTGCTCTCCGCCATTTCGCCGGATTACACCACATTGATGCTGTCCCGCATTCTGACCAGCCTTAACCACGGTGCCTTCTTTGGGCTGGGGTCGGTGGTTGCCGCAAGCGTGGTGCCCAAACACAAGCAGGCGAGTGCCGTGGCAACCATGTTTATGGGCCTGACCATCGCCAACATTGGCGGTGTTCCTGCGGCGACCTGGCTGGGAGAGGTCATTGGCTGGCGTATGTCGTTCCTCGCAACCGCCGTACTGGGCGTTGTCGCGATGGTGGCGTTGTTCTTCTCCCTGCCGAAAGGCAGCGCTGGTGAGCGGCCTGAGGTACGTAAAGAGCTGTCGGTACTGATGCGCCCGCAGGTGCTCTCGGCGCTGCTTACTACCGTGCTGGGTGCCGGGGCGATGTTTACCCTTTACACCTATATTTCGCCGGTGCTGCATGACATCACTCACGCGACGCCGATCTTTATCACCGCGATGCTGGTGCTGATTGGCGTGGGCTTCTCGATTGGTAACTATCTGGGTGGGAAATTTGCTGACCGCTCCGTGAGCGGAACGCTGAAGGGTTTTCTGACCCTGCTGATTGTCATCATGGTTGCCATCCCGTGGCTGGCGCGTAATGACGTTGGCGCGGCCATTGCGATGGTCGTCTGGGGGGCGGCCACCTTTGCCGTGGTTCCGCCGCTGCAGATGCGCGTAATGCGCGTCGCGCATGAGGCGCCGGGCCTCTCCTCGTCGGTGAATATTGGTGCGTTCAATCTGGGCAATGCGCTCGGTGCCGCAGCGGGTGGTGCTGTGATTTCGGGTGGTCTGGGATACAGCTTTGTGCCGGTGATGGGGGCCATTATTGCCGCGCTTGGCCTGCTGTTAGTGATGATGTCGGGTCGTAAACAGCCTGAAGCGGCCTGTGCTGCCGAATAAAAAAACGCAGAAGGGGAAACCCTTCTGCGTCTCTCTTACGCGGCGAAGTTCTTCGCCACAAAGTCCCAGTTAACCAGTGCCCAGAAGTGCTCCAGGTAGTTAGGACGCGCGTTACGGTAATCAATGTAGTACGCGTGTTCCCAGACATCCACGGTCATCAGCGGAGTCGCGCTGGTGGTCAGTGGTGTACCCGCGTTAGACGTGGAGACGATAGCCAGTTTGCCATCGGCCTCTTTTACCAGCCATGTCCAGCCAGAACCGAAGTTTTTGATTGCGGCATCGGTAAATTTCGCTTTGAACTCCGCAAAGCTGCCAAAGGCGGCGTTAATCGCAGCAGCCAGTTCACCGGTCGCCTCGCCGCCCGCATTTGGCGCCAGGCAGTGCCAGTAGAAAGTGTGGTTCCACACCTGAGCAGCGTTGTTGAATACGCCACCGTCTGAACTGCGGACGATCTCTTCCAGCGTTTTGCCTTCAAAATCGGTGCCCTTGATCAGGTTGTTGAGGTTGGTGACATAGGTCTGGTGATGTTTGCCGTAATGATATTCCAGGGTTTCCGCTGAAATGTGCGGTGCCAGGGCATCTTTTGCATACGGTAGTGCAGGTAATTCGAACGACATTGCTTCTCTCCTTATTGTATTTTGCGTTGCCAATAACCACACAGACAACAAGGACAGGATAGCAAATTGAAAGGGTATGCAAAAGAGGAACTTACCCTGCCGTGGTGACGGCAGGGCAGGGTTTAGCGGATGGTTTTCGGTGTCATGACGCGGCGTGCGCCGACGTAGTGACGCACCCAGTAGTCTTCGCTAAGCGAGGTGATCTGAATGTCCTGACCGCTTCGTGGCGACTGAATAAACTTCCCATTGCCCACATACACGCCGACGTGATCAGCCGTACCGCGACCCTGGGTGCGGAAGAAGACCAGATCGCCGTTTTGCAGCTCGCCACGGTTAACGGGGGCGGCGTCGCGCAGGTGGTACATTTCATTGGCGGTGCGCGGAATGCGGAATTTCACCAGATCTTTATAGGCGAAATACACCAGCCCGCTGCAGTCAAAACCGGTGCGGGGAGAAGTGCCACCCCAGCGATACGGTTTGCCAATTTGCCCCATAAGCTTATTCATCGCCGTTTTTTGCGCTTTCTGTACCCGAACCTTATGCGCGTCGGCAATTTTTGTCACTTTCGTGCATTTGGCTTTATGCCCTTTGCGCGTGGTGCATTTTTCCGTTACGAGGTTGGCAGCAGTTTGTGAGGCTTTACGTTTCGATGCGAGGGCAGTGCGGGAAGATGTTGATTTCGATTTGCTGGAGGCGGTCTTTTTCGTTTGAGCAGTTTTTTTTTTCTTTTCGTTCTTACTGGTGGTCTTTTTTTTACGTTCTGTGGTTTTTGCCAGATGCGTTTTTTGCACAGCAGAGTGCCGCGCCTGTTGAGAGGCGTTTGCCGCTGGCGTGAAAGAGAGTGATGTAAACAGTAAAGCACAGAGCGTGATCGAGATTTTATTTATCCGCGCCACTGGGCAGTCCCCTGATTAATGCAGGTCATCAATAATACCCGCGTATGATTTACAAAGCCCGTCGATTCTAATCCATAAAAACCCGAGAAGTTAATAGCATTTTTCAATCTAAAAACCTGTTTCGTTAGCAAGTGCAAAAAAATTCATCGATTTGTCGCACAATTGTTCACGCCCTAAGCAAAACCCTGCCTGCCGCAGGGTTAAGCACCATTTACAATGCAACTTTTCCCCACTCGCGATAAAATAGCTATACGTGACAAAAATGTTATTTTCCGATGCCAGTCTGAACCGCTACAATGTCAGACTAATGCCGTAACAGAAGTTAAAGGAAGCAAGACATGAGCACCACTATTGAAAAAATCCAGCGCCAGATCGCTGAAAACCCGATTCTGCTGTATATGAAAGGTTCTCCGAAGCTGCCAAGCTGTGGCTTCTCCGCGCAAGCGGTTCAGGCGCTGTCTGCCTGTGGTGAACGTTTTGCTTACGTTGATATCCTGCAGAACCCGGACATCCGTGCTGAGCTGCCAAAATACGCTAACTGGCCGACGTTCCCGCAGCTGTGGGTCGACGGTGAACTGGTTGGCGGTTGCGATATCCTGATTGAAATGTATCAGCGCGGCGAACTGCAGCAGCTGATCAAAGAGACGGCGGCGAAGTACAAAACTGAAGAGCCTGACGCGGAGTAATTTTCTGCGCAAATAAAAAAGCGACCTTAAGAGGTCGCTTTTTTTTATTCTTCGCTGTCGCCCATCGGCAGCGGCCAGCCGCCCAGACGCTTCCAGCGGTTGACGATCTCACAGAACAATTCTGCGGTGCGCTCCGTGTCATACAGAGCGGAATGGGCCTGCGTGCCGTCAAACTCAATCCCGGCGGTGATACAGGCTTTTGATAACACCGTTTGTCCGAGCGCCAGGCCGCTCAGTGCGGCGGTATCAAAGGTCACAAACGGGTGGAAAGGGTTACGCTTAAGAGAGGCTCGCTCGGCGGCAGCCATGGTAAAGCTGTGATCGAACGTGGCGTTATGCGCCACCATAATGGCGCGGCTGCAGTTACTCTCTTTCATGCCTTTACGCACCATTTTAAAAATGGCATGCAGCGCGTCATATTCACTTACCGCACCGCGCAGTGGGTTATGCGGGTCGATGCCATTAAATGCCAGCGCCTCTGGCTGCAGGTTTGCGCCTTCAAAGGGGTCAACGTGGAAATGCATCGTGGTGTCCGGTGTAAGCCAGCCCTGTTCATCCATCTTCAGCGTGATGGCGGCAATTTCAAGCAGCGCATCGGTTTTAGCGTTAAATCCGGCTGTTTCGACATCAATGACAACAGGATAAAAACCACGAAAACGGTCGCACAGACCGGTAAGTTGAGCGTTATCGGACATCAGGGTCTCTTACAAGGGGAAAAAAGCAGAGCGCATTATGGCAAATTTTGGCGGGGGATGCAGTAAAACAACGGGCGCATAGTGCGCCCTGAAGGATCAGTTGCCCAGACCGCGACCGGCGTCTTTGGCTTCAATCAGCTCGATTTTATAACCGTCCGGATCTTCAACAAACGCAATCACGGTGGTGCCGCCTTTTACCGGGCCCGCTTCACGCGTGACGTTACCGCCGTTGCTGCGAATACGTTCACAGGCTTCTGCCGCGTTGTCCACTTCCAGCGCGATGTGGCCGTAGGCCGTGCCCAGCTCATAGCTGTCGACGCCCCAGTTATAGGTCAGCTCGATAACCGCTTCATCCGTTTCCGGGCCGTAACCCACGAACGCCAGCGAGTATTTATATTCCGGGTTTTCGCTGGTGCGCAGCAGCTTCATACCCAGTACGTTAGTGTAGAAATCGATAGAACGTTGCAGATCGCCAACGCGCAGCATGGTGTGAAGTAGGCGCATAATTTCCTCATTAACCAATGGAGTAGAGTATCTTTTTGAACAGAAACGATGTTTTAGTATAGCGGCGAAAGGCCGCCGCTATCAATGCACAACGGAGAGATTACAGCGTAGGGTAGTCGGTATAGCCTTCCGCGCCGCCGCCGTAGAAGCTTTCCGGGCGCTGTGGGTTCAGCGCTGCTTTTTGCTGCAGACGGGCAACCAGGTCCGGGTTGGCAATGTAATCACGACCAAACGCCACGGCGTCGATTAACCCTTTATTAATCAGATCTTCGGCTTTCTCAGGTGTATAGGCCCCCGCACCGATGATCACCCCGTGGAAACGCGCGCGCACTTTCTGGCGGAAGGCCTCAGAGTAAGGCTGACCACCTGCCCAGTCCGGCTCGGACATATGCAGATACGCGATACCGCGTTTCGCCAGCTCTTCAATCAGATACAGCGCGTCCGCTTCTTCGTTCGGACCGTTGTCGACGTTCTGGAAGGTACCGATTGGGGAGACGCGAATACCAATACGATCCGGGCTCCACTCCTTGCACACTGCATCAACGACTTCCAGCACCAGACGGGCGCGGTTTTCGACGCTGCCGCCGTACTGGTCGGTGCGGTGGTTGGACGACGGTGACAGGAACTGATGCAGCAGATAGCCGTGCGCGGAGTGCAGTTCAACCAGATCGAAACCGGCTTCGCGGGCGTTGGCCACGGCCTGACGGAAATCGTTCACGATACCCGGGATCTCGTCCAGCTCCAGCGCGCGTGGCGTGGAGGTGTCGACGCGGATCGCGTGGCCATTTTCATCGCGCAGGGAAGTACGGGTATTCGCATTCAGGGCTGACGCGGAAACCGGTGCCTGACCGCCAGGCTGAATGCTGCTGTGAGAGATACGGCCGGTGTGCCACAGCTGAACCGCGATACGTCCGTCTTCAGCGTGAACACCGGCGGTGATTTTCTTCCACGCGGCGATCTGCTCCGGGCTGTGCAGGCCTGGTGCGCCGGCATATCCCTTCGCCTGTGCGGAAATCTGCGTGGCTTCAGTGATGATGAGGCCAGAGCTGGCGCGCTGACGATAGTATTCACCCATCAGTGGGGTTGGGATATCACCCGGCTCAATGCTGCGCAGACGGGTGAGTGGGGCCATAAACACGCGGTTTGGTGCGGTGACGGCGCCCACTTTCAGTGGGGTGAAAAGTTTTTCAGCTGACATAACGACTCCTGAGTAGACCAGTCGACTAGTAATTAAGTAAATAAAAACGCCTGCTACACGCCAGGCGCAGTAATGCTGCTATTAACATGTGCCAGTGCGCTTTCCAGCGGCACGGCACTGCGGGAAATTTTGGCCTGCAGGTTCGCCCCTAACCAGAGCGAATATAAGACCTGCGCCTGGGTTAACGCCTCACCGGAGAAGGCCAGCGTTTTTTCACGGCGGCCATTCTCAAGCGCCTGCGCCAGCAGGGCGATAACGCCGCTGGCACCTTTATCCATGGCCGCGCGCATATCTTCGGAGAGATCGCACACTTCGGCAGAAAGTTTTACCGTCAGGCATCCGCTGATAATGCCCTGCTGACAGAACTGGTTCAGGGTTTCCTGATAGTAATTCAGAACACGATCCCGATAGTTACCTTCGCCACTGGCGAAATGGGTCGCCAGGCGCTGATGGTAGCTGGCATAGTGCCGCTCCAGCATCGCCACGCCAAACGCCTCTTTGGATCGGAAGTAGTGATAAAACGACCCCTTCGGCACTTCGGCGGTTTTAAGTAACTCGCTTAACCCCATACCGGTGAACCCGCGATGCATGCAAAGCCGCTCGCCGGTCGCCAGTAAATGTTCGCGTGTATCGTGTTCAGTATTTCTGCTCATGGTCGAACTCTAATAGACCGTTCGGTCTATTGCAAGTGAGTTTATTGACGGCAGGCCTTCAGAATATCCAGTTGCTGCTGATAAACCGTTGATTTCACGTCCATCATACCCAGTACGGTCGAGAACAGGTTGTCCTGCGAAACCGCATTTTTTGCTGCGTAGTCGCGCAGGCACTGCGCGTTGATTCCAAAGTTTTTCGCATAGTCCGGTGATAACCAGAACATAAACGGAATGTGCGTTTGTTGCTCTGGCGCCAGCATGTACGGCGTGCCGTGCAGATAAATTCCGCTTTCGCCCAGCGATTCGCCGTGGTCGGAAAGGTAAATCAGCGCGGTGTTCATGTTGGCCTGGCGTGCTTTCAGCGCATCGATGGTTTTACTGACCATACTGTCGGTATACAGGATGGTGTTGTCGTAGGTATTCATCAGCGCCTGGTGATCGCAATCCTGAATTTCGTTGGTATCGCAGGTCGGCGTGAACCTGCGGAAATTGTCCGGATAACGGTGATAGTAGGCCGGACCGTGGCTGCCCATCAGGTGGATCACCAGTACGGTGTCCTGTTTCAGGCCGTCCAGCACGTTGTCGAGACGGTAGAAGTTCACATCATCAATACAGGACTTGTCTTTGCAGAACTGATCCAGGTTCCACTGGGTCATATCGGTATGGGGTACGCGGTCGCAGGCACCTTTACAGCCGCCGTCATTGTCGCGCCACAGCAGGTTGATTCCCGCATGTTTGAGCACATCGAGCAACCCTTCCTGGTGATGCGCCAGGTCAGCATCGTATTTGCTGCGCGTCATGCCGGAGAACATGCAGGGAACGGAAACGGCCGTTTCGGTACCGCATGACGTGGCCTGCGGGAAGTTGATGACATCCTGCTTTTTCAGTTCCGGGTTCGTTTCACGGCCATAACCATTCAGCGAGTAGTTCGCGGCACGTGAGGCCTCACCTACCACCAGCACCAGAACCGTTTTCTTGTTCTGACCTGCAATCAGTGGGCCCTTATGGGCATCTTCACCAATACGCACCAGCGTCTGGTCGCCTGCAAACCAGCGCATCTTGCTGTATTTCACCATGGCACTGACGTAGTTCGCCGGCGTCACCATCTTGACGATGCTTTTATTATTGCGAAACAGCGACGCATAATCTTTGTAAAACACGGCGGCGACAAGGATGATCACCAGCAGGGCGCCAAGCATGGCGGCAACGCGCATCAGCAGGGCATACCACCACTTTCCGGTATGAATGCGCGTCATCGTTAACACCACGGAAGGAACCAGTCCCGCAATGACAATCCACAGAATCATCTGTGGCGTGACCAGCGCAGTCGCCTCCTGGGAGTTCGTTTCGAACACGTTAACAATCATGTTCTGATCGATAACCGCACCATAGGTGTACATAAAATAGGTGGCCGCGGCGCATCCGATAGTTAAGACGATCAGCAGCGGCTTACGGATAAAGGGGATATTGAGCAGGCTGAAGACAATCACCCAGCCGCAGAACAGCACCAGCGGCACGGACGCGGCAAAGAGAATATCGTGAAACCGCACCGGGGCAATAATGGCCCAGCTACGTTGAATAAACAGTGCGTTTAAGAGCGTGAAGAAAAGCGCACAACCCAGAGTGAATTTTATATCGTTACACTGTAACTTTTTCGTTAACCACATCGAAAACAAACCTGTCATCATATTGATGAGGCGAGTATAGAGAGGGAAGATTAGTGAAACCTTAATGCCACAAAACTGTGGTAAAGCCCTTGCACGTGGGGCGTTTAACGTCTTCACTGTAGGTGAGTGTCGGTATTCGGAGGTGAGCGTGGCAGAGCAGCTGGAGTTTTTCCCCATCCAGAGCCCATGCCGGGGGATTTGTCAGGTGGATGAACGCGGGTATTGCCGTGGGTGTATGCGTACCCGCGACGAGCGGTTTAACTGGCAACATTTCAGCGACACGCAAAAGCAGGAGGTGCTTCGCCTCTGCCGCCAGCGGTTTCTGCGCAAAATACGTGAAAACAAGCCGGGTGAAACCGAAGAACCCCAGCAACCTTCACTGTTTTAACACGGTAATTGCGTATACTCATGACATCACTTCCTTGAGGAAAATGTTATGGTTCAGCGTATTACCCTTGCCCCCCAGGGGCCAGAATTCTCCCGCTTTGTGATGGGTTACTGGCGCCTGATGGACTGGAATATGTCCCCCCTGCAGCTGGCGAGCTTCATTGAGGAGCACCTCGATTTAGGGATCACCACCGTCGATCATGCTGACATTTATGGCGGCTATGCGTGTGAAGCCGCGTTCGGAGAAGCCCTCAAGCTGGTTCCGGCGCTGCGTGAGCGGATGGAAATTGTCACCAAATGCGGTATTGCCACGACGGCAAAACCTGAACATGCCCTTGGTCATTACATTACCGACAGCGCACACATCATCAAAAGCGCCGAGCAGTCGCTGGTGAACCTGGCGACGGATCATATCGACCTGCTGCTGATCCACCGTCCCGACCCGCTCATGGATGCCGATGAGGTTGCTGAAG
The DNA here is from genome assembly GCF_003965585.1 of Enterobacter sp. WCHEn045836. NCBI lineage: Bacteria > Pseudomonadati > Pseudomonadota > Gammaproteobacteria > Enterobacterales > Enterobacteriaceae > Enterobacter > Enterobacter sp. WCHEn045836. Next base: position 125,750 of record NZ_RXPT01000007.1, on the reverse strand, counting down.
CTTTCCTGGCGCTGCATCAAAGCGGCAAAGTGCGTCATTTTGGCGTCTCAAACTTTACCCCGGCGCAGTTTGCGCTGCTGCAGTCTCGTCTGCCCTTCACCCTGGCCACCAACCAGGTGGAAATCTCCCCGGTGCATCAGCCATTGTTGCTGGATGGTACGCTCGATCAGCTGCAACAGCTGCGTATCCGTCCTATGGCGTGGTCCTGCCTCGGTGGCGGTCGTCTGTTCAATGACGATGAATTCCAGCCGCTGCGCAATGAGCTGGAAACCATTGCCCGTGAACTGAACGCTGAGAACATCGAACAGGTGGTTTACGCGTGGATCCTGCGTCTGCCGTCGAAACCGCTACCGATTATTGGTTCCGGTAAAATTGAACGCGTGCGTTCTGCCCTGGCAGCGGAAGAGTTGCAGATGAGCCGACAGCAGTGGTTCCGCATCCGCAAAGCTGCGCTCGGTTACGACGTACCGTAAACCGGTAAAAAGTGACTTTCCGGTGAAATCTTTGCCCCTGGTATACACTTAAGAGGCAAAAAATAACCAGCGGAGGTCATATGAAGCGTTTTGCTCTGGCACTGGTCACGCTGGTTGTTTGCGCAGGGGCGCAGGCAGCCAGCGATGAAGTAGAAATGAATCTCGTCACCTCGCAGGGCGTAGGTCAGTCCATCGGCACAGTGAAAATCACAGAAACCGACAAAGGACTGGAATTTGCGCCCGATCTCAAAGCCCTGCCTCCCGGCGAACATGGTTTTCATGTTCATGCTAAGGGCAGTTGTCAGCCGGCGTTAAAAGAGGGTAAAGCCTCGGCAGCAGAGGCGGCAGGCGGCCACCTTGACCCACAACATTCCGGTAAGCATGAAGGCCCGAACGGAATGGGCCATCTGGGCGATCTACCCGTGCTGGTGGTGAATAACGACGGTAAAGCCACGGATCCCGTGGTTGCGCCTCGCCTTAAAAAGCTGGATGAGGTGAAAGGCAAGGCGTTAATGATCCACGTCGGCGGCGACAATATGTCCGATCAGCCGAAACCGCTTGGTGGTGGTGGAGCACGCTATGCCTGCGGAGTGATCTGATCCCCAATCGTCCCCGGCGGTGGCGCTTGTTCCAGCTGTGACAGGGAACAGTGCAGCCGCCAGATTATCGACGCTAAATCACGCGCGGCGGGCTGATGGTGGTGTGCAAGGCTATCGCAGATCCGCTGCAGCTCAGTCAGCGTCGCTTCCAGCGGGCGTTGCTGAACACCGCGTTCACTCATCACATCGCGAAGCAGGGAAATGCACACGTCACGCACCTGCGACAGCGGATCGGACCGCGTCTCCCATGCGCGAAGTTGCCAGACCACATGGGAACAGTTCAGCAGGACCACTCCCCAGCGCAGCAGCCAGCGACGCGAAAGCGAGTCCTGGCTGTTATTGAGCTGGCTGACATGGTGGTACACCAGCGATTCATACTCACTCTCGCGCAGATGCGGTTTACGGCTGAGCTGATCGACAAACCCCCGACGAAGCTCGCGGATATGGCGTCGGCTTTTGCGTGCGTCTGAGCCGGGGCGTAATACGGCAAAAGCCAGCCACGCCAGACCCACGCCAAGGATTTTTGCCAGATTATCATTGAGAAAATCGGCGTAATCATAAACCGGCGGGTTTGTGACTGAGATAAACGAGCCCATAAAGACAATCAGCTGACCCCAGAGACCCGCCAGTTTGGGCATTTGCAGCTTCAGAAGCTGCATAGTGGTTAACAGCGGAAACAGAAACAGCAGGAACTGCCACAGGTCGCTTATCTGCACCATGAGGCCGAACTTGACCACAAAACTGAACAGCGATAGCAACACCAGCGTGCGCAGCAGTAGCGTAAGCGAGTTGAAGGGTGAGGCGGCAACGGAGTAGAGCACGCAACTGATGGCGGCCAGCGTGAGCGCGGCGGAGCCCGATTCCCACTGCGTAGTGATGCTCCATGCGCCCACCAGCGTCAGTGCGCAAAAGGTCCGAAAACCGCTCCACAACGCTTCCAGATAGTCGGTGTGCCGCGCCAGCGCCGGGCTACTGGGGACGGCGAATTCCGTTATCGGCGTGGCATTTTCGACAGCCTTGATCCAGCGACTGCTGCGCAGGTACAACCGGCAAAAGTAGTTCAGACGCTGCCAGAAGGCGCGATGGCGATAATCGTACTCATCTTTAGGCGCGAGCGGGGCGATAATACGGGCCACGGTGTAAATGTCGGCATCCGGGCGGGCGAGGGCCGCAAGCAGCGTTTCAATGATGGCGCGGGTGTTTTCCGGTGGCGTTGACCAGTTGAGCAACATCCGGCGCAGGCTGGAGATCGCACTGGTCATCCGTAACTGCTGGTGGAGCAGATAGTTCAGCAGGGTGTTCTGGCGGCGAAAACGGTAGTGGCTCCAGAAGGCCTGAATGCGTAGCAGATTCATGGTCAGGATCTGACCAATCACCTTTTCATGCGCCAGGCGAATCTCATCGTTAGTATCCGGCTGCCAGAGCAGGCTCGCATGTTCCAGCAAGCGGGTATGCATGGTCTTCAGGGCCGTGATAAGCGCGGTGCCGTCAGAGGTGCTGGGCAGGATCATCATCATGAACCCGCCACTCAGAATACCGACAATGACTTCGCAGACGCGCGCCTGGGCGATGTCCCATAATTCGGTGGTGTCGAGAACGTTAACCACCGGAAAGGCAATAATCGCGGCGGTATAGCCCGCCAGCTGAAAGGCGTAGGCGACGTTATTGGTAAAGTGGGCGCAGGCCCAGGTGCAGCACCCCAGCCATGCCGCCATGCTCAGTAAAAAGAGCCACGGATCGTTGAGCGTATGGCCTGCAATGATCAGCGCCGCCGTGGCACCCAGCAGGCTGCCCGCGATGCGCCCGAGACTTTTACTGATCACGCCGCCAACGGTCGGGAAGCTCACGACCGCCGCGGAGGTCATTGCCCAGTAAGGTTCGTCAAGGTTCAGATAATAGGCAATGCTCAGCGCAAGGCACATGGCAATGCCGTTGCGCAGGGCGTAGCGCCACTGAGGGCGCGTTGCTTTCATCCACGGCAGGTTTCGCCAGGAGAAGGCATTCATCAGGGTGTTCCGATGGAGACAGTACAGGTTGTGCCGGAAACCAGCGTTAAGCCCTGCGGTAAGTGGTCAAATTCCACCCTAACCGGCACGCGCTGGGCCAGACGCACCCAGGGGACATTCGGTTTGATGTCGGGAACCAGGCCCGAATCGGTTTCAACGCTCTGATCGTAAATGGCACGGCCAATGCTGGACACGTGACCCTGTAATCTTTGCGAGCCACTATAAAGCGTTATCGTGGCAGGGGCACCTTCCCGAATGTGGCGAAGTTTGGTCTCTTCAAAATAGCCCACCACGTAAAACGAGTGGCTGTCGACCAGCGCGAAAATCGGTTGGCCGGTGGTGGCATAATTACCCACGCGGGCAGAGAGGTTCGTCACCCACCCATCGACAGGGGCCTGTACCACGGTTTGCGTCAGTTCCCACTGCGCCTGTTTGAGCGTTGCCTCAGCCACATTGACGCTGGCCTGCATCGCCTTGACGTTGATGTTGGCGGTATCCAGGTCTTCGGCGGAGATATAGTTTTGTGATAAATGCCGACGACGCGTGGCTTCGTTGTTCGCTTTTGCCAGCTCAGTCTGGGCCTTAGCCAGCTGTGCCTGGGCGTTAAGGATCGCAATATGATAGGGGGTATCGTCAATGCGGAATAAAACATCTCCCTTTTTAACGAACTGGTTATCCTTAACCAGAAGCGCCGTAATACTGCCCGATACCTGCGGGGTAATACTGACCTGCTCAGCGCGGATTTTGCCGTCACGTGTCCAGGGGGACTGCATATAATAATTCCACAACCACCATCCGGCCACCAGGGCCAGAGCAAGGACAATGAGGGTGGAAAAGTACTTCAGCGTTTTCAGGGGCATAGTCACCACACAATCAATACGGCAAGACCAAGACACACGGAGAGGGCGAACAAAGAGAGATCCATCAACATGGGGTGCCAGATCTCACCAGAATACATCCAGTCGCGAAGCAGACGATGGGCGACAAGCCAGATCAGAAAGCCCACCAGAACGGCTTTAAACAGGGGAGGAAAGTAGACTGATGCACCGAAGATCAGGTCCTGAAGGGGCAGCCCCTCTGAGCGATGAAAAAACGTCACGAGCAGAGATCCTTTGCAGTGAACAGAATGCCGGGATGGCTTGTCTTAATGAGATGAAACATCACTTTTCAGTGTAAGTCATCGTTTTAAGTTTGATGAATGTCGTAATGCATTTGTTTTGGCAATACAAATGCTGCACACTATTCTAAAATCAGTATAATAACTTAGCAAGCTAATTATAAGGAGATGAAATTGGAATCGCCATTAGGTTCTGATCTGGCAAGGTTGGTACGCGTCTGGCGTGCTCTGATTGACCATCGCCTGAAACCTCTGGAATTGACACAGACGCATTGGGTCACGCTGCACAACATTCATCAGCTGCCGCCCGACCAGTCACAAATTCAACTGGCAAAAGCGATCGGTATTGAGCAGCCGTCGCTGGTGCGAACGCTTGATCAACTGGAAGAGAAGGGACTGATCTCCCGACAAACCTGTGCCAGCGACCGTCGCGCCAAGCGGATTAAACTCACCGAGAAAGCGGCTCCCATTATCACTGAAATGGAAGCGGTGATTACCAAAACGCGCGGCGAGATCCTGTCCGGGGTTTCACCTGCGGAGCTTGAAATGCTCATCAGTCTGATTGGACGTCTTGAGCAAAACATTCACGAGCTGCAGGCACGCGACGCCTGACCTTATCAGGCCTTGCATTCGCAAGGCCTTTTATCCTCTGAAGACGATCACCCGGTTGCGGCCTGTCTCTTTCGCCTCGTACATCGCTTTGTCAGCATTTCCAACGCACTCTTCAGCGGTCACGTCTACTGACGTTGCCGTAAAGACGCCCATACTGATGGTTATCGGTTCCGGTAGCTGACCCTCGCTGCTGGTCTTATCAAAACTGCTCAAATTCAGCCTGATGCGTTCTGCAACCCGGTACGCGGCTTCCGAAGAGGTGTTGGTTAACATCAACACGAACTCCTCGCCGCCTATACGAGCAGCAATGTCCTGCGGTCGCACAGAGTCCATCAGCAGGTTCGCCACAAACTGCAGCACTTTGTCCCCCTGCAGGTGGCCGTAGCAGTCATTGATGCGTTTGAAACGATCGAGATCGCTGACGATAACCGAAACAGGGCGGCTGGCTTTGCTGGTACTCAGTGCCTGATTGAGCGCATCGTAAAAATAGCTGCGATTGTAGAGACGGGTCAGGGGATCGCGAATTGAGTTCTGATAAGACTGCTGATATTTCAGATGCGAGTCGCGATATAGCTGAAAGACGTCGTACAGCAGGACAAATATAATCAGTAACGTCGCCACGGTTTCAAATAAGCGCGCACGATACCAGGAGATATCCTCGGCATGTCCGCCCGCTAATAACATCGCCAGTGTCACGATATAACAGACGCATAAGAAATTACCGCCCACCCAGAAAAGATTGCGGACGCGGGTTATAAGCATTAGCGTTGCTAATGTCACTACCCAAAGAATAATTAAGACGATGTTAATCGCATGGCTCCAGAGAACCATAAATTGGTGGGTTTCATTATCCACCAGGTCCAGCGACAGCCACGGCGAATGGCTGGAATAGATCCATGCCAGCATGACCATGATAACCGTAAACAGAAACGTGGCGGCAACAATGGAAATATGCGCCATGCGGGAAGCGGATTATCCCTGACGATATAAAGTAAGGCCGACACGATCATCAGTACCGCCATTAACAGATGGCGGAACATAAAGAAAATCATCGCATCGTTATAGTCCACGACGTTGAACTGATAGAGATCAAGCCATGCCGGGAAGCTGGTGAGCGTTCCCACCATCAGCAGAGCCGAGCCGCCAAAGGCGAAAGCGATGGCAATCAGATACAGCCGCCTTCTGTCACACCAGTATTTCATCGCCATAAAACAGGCAATAAACAGATGGAATACCAGTAAAAATATGGTAAGTGTAGGGAATAAAAGTGGTGAGGATGACGGCACCCATTCGACCAGTTTTAAAAACAGAAATTGTAATATTCCAATAACGACAATGCAGCCTAAACAGAACGGAATATAAGGTTTTTTCACGTATCGGGTTATCGCAAGCATAGGGTTTTTAATAAAATATAATAAATTGCAAAAAGAGAATTGAGATTAGTCTAACGGCAATGCGGGGGGAATACTTTGCGCAGGAACAAGATACGAGGAAGTTAATTATTGATAGCGTGAATGGGGTTTGTAAATATATTTATTTTAATGATGCTTTTTGTAAAAGGATGTGGCCTGAAAGCCACATCCTTTATGAATTAACGCGGAGAAACGGTAACCTGGCTACCGTTGCTTGCCAGCACGACGCGCTGACCAGCAGAGAAGCGGGTGCTGCCTTGTTTCTGTACAACCATGATGGTGCTGCCGTCGTCTTTACGGATTTCCAGCTCCACACCCTGGGTTTTGTTCATCGCACCCTGAACGCCCTGGCCTGCTACGCCACCTGCCACGGCACCTGCCGCAGTTGCCAGAGAACGGCCGGTACCACCGCCTACGGTGTTACCCAGGAAGCCACCCAGAACCGCGCCGCCAATGGCGCCCATGACGTTGTTTTCGTCGCCACCCTGAATCTGAACAGGACGTGCGTTAACAATAGTACCGTAAGTCACGTTCTGAACCTGTTTCGCTTCAGAAGCGCTATAAACGTCGCCAGAAAGTGAACTGTCATTCACACAGCCAGCCAGGGTTAAACCAATCAGCGAAACGCCCAGTACACGTAAAATCATTTGAATCTCCTGTTCACCAAAAACGCCCGATCCGGGCATCCGTTATGGCTAAATTATATGGCATAAAGAGCCATAGTTCATATCTTTGCACTAACAATCGGAAAATTGTACTTGAATTTGACTTAACGAGAGATAAACAGAATTCCGCCCTGTTACGTCTCTGAGAGTGTTAAAAAATATTATCGCCGGATGGCAAAGCGGTGCTGTTTATGGTTGAGTGGTTATCCTTAGCCCACGTAACGTAAGGAAAGCGCATGAAATCGGGTCGCTATATTGGTGTGATGTCAGGCACCAGTCTGGATGGGGTAGATGTCGTCCTGGCTGCTATCGATGAAAACATGGTGGCACAACAGGCAAGCCTGACCTGGCCTATCCCCATTTCGCTGAAAGAGGAGATCCTGAGCATCTGTCAGGGGCAACAGTTGACGCTTTCGCAGCTTGGACAGCTTGATGTCAGGCTGGGTGCGCTGTTTGCCGATGCGGTACTGGCGCTGATGCGTAAAGAGAATCTCCGGCCGCAGGATGTGGTCGCAATTGGGTGTCACGGGCAAACTGTCTGGCACGAACCCACTGGTGACGCGCCACATACCATGCAAATCGGCGATAACAATCAGATTGTAGCCAAAACGGGTGTGACGGTCGTGGGCGATTTCCGTCGTCGTGATATCGCGCTGGGTGGGCAGGGGGCGCCGCTGGTACCGGCCTTTCATCAGGCGTTGCTGGGGCATCCGACGGAGCGCCGTATGGTGCTTAACATTGGCGGTATTGCCAACCTGTCGATGCTGATCCCGGGCCAACCGGTGCGGGGTTATGATACCGGCCCGGGTAACATGCTGATGGATGCCTGGATCTGGCGTCAGTGCGGTAAACCGTATGATAAAGACGCCCAGTGGGCAAGCGAAGGCAAAGTGATTCTCCCGCTGCTGCAATCCATGCTAAGCGATCCCTGGTTTGCGTTACCGGCACCGAAAAGCACCGGGCGAGAGTATTTCAACTATGGCTGGCTTGAACGTCAGCTGGCGCAGTTCCCGGCGCTGGCACCGCAGGATATCCAGGCGACGCTGGCCGAACTCACGGCGGTCTCCATATCAGAACAGGTGCTTCTCAGCGGTGGTTGCGAACGTCTGCTGGTCTGCGGAGGCGGAAGCCGCAACCCGCTGGTGATGGCCCGCCTTGCCGGGTTGTTGCCTGGCACCGAAGTGACGACCACCGATGATGCCGGCATCAGCGGAGACGACATGGAAGCGCTGGCCTTCGCCTGGCTTGCCTGGCGTACCGTTGCCGGGCTGCCGGGTAATTTACCGTCAGTGACCGGCGCACGCGAGGCCAGTGTGCTCGGTGCGATTTTCCCGGCCAATCCGCGTCATAATCAGAGTTAACTGAAATTCAGCGCTGCGTATCGCCGTTAAAATGGCATGCAAACAGGGGGGCGGACATGCCCTCCAGGACCAGGATAGTCTTCGGAATACGCTCATGAAAAAACTTCTCCTTCTTGCTGTACCTGTCTTGCTGTCTGGGTGCAGCGTCTATAACCAGCTCGTTGAGCGCATGCAGACCGATACGCTGGAGTATCGCTGTGATGAAAAACCGCTGACCGTGAAGCTAAATAATCCTCGCCAGGAAGCCAGCTTTGTTTATGACAACAAATTGCTGACCCTGAAGCAGGGTATTTCGGCTTCCGGGGCGCGTTATACCGACGGTATTTATGTCTTCTGGTCAAAAGGCGACAGCGCAACCATCTACAAACGCGACCGCATCGTGCTGAACAATTGCCAGCTCGAAAATCCGAAGCGTTGAGATTTTCACAGGGGCGGCGCACAATAGCGCCACCCAATCTCAACGTCACCTAACGCCATGTCTGATAACGACGAACTGCAGCAAATTGCGCATCTGCGCCGTGAATACACCAAAGGCGGCTTGCGTCGCCAGGATCTTCCCGCTGAACCCCTGGTGCTTTTTGAACGCTGGCTCAAACAGGCCTGCGAAGCAAAACTGGCCGATCCAACGGCCATGGTTGTCGCCACGGTAGATGAAAACGGTCAGCCGTATCAACGCATCGTGCTGCTTAAGCATTATGACGAGAAAGGGCTGGTGTTCTACACCAACCTGGGCAGCCGCAAAGCGCACCACTTAGAAAACAATCCCCGTATCAGCCTTCTGTTTCCGTGGCATATGCTGGAACGCCAGGTGATGGTCACAGGCAAAGCGGAGCGCCTTTCCACGCTGGAAGTGGTGAAGTACTTCCACAGCCGCCCGCGTGACAGCCAGATTGGTGCCTGGGTCTCAAAACAGTCCAGCCGAATTTCTGCCCGCGGCGTGCTGGAAAGCAAATTCCTTGAACTCAAGCAGAAGTTCCAGCAGGGCGAAATTCCACTGCCCAGCTTCTGGGGCGGATTCCGCATTCCGATCGAGCAGATTGAGTTCTGGCAGGGGGGCGAACATCGCCTGCACGACCGCTTTTTATACCAGCGCGACAACGGCGGCTGGAAAATCGACAGGCTGGCACCGTAATCCCCGAAATTTGTTGATTTAAGCGCTAGCGCACACCGCGCTTGCGCTTTATTCTATGGTCCTTTCGCATCAGGCGAAAAGTCGTGTACCGGCAAAGGTGCAGTCGTTTATACATGGAGAATTTGATGGCAAGCAGTAACTTGATTAAACAATTGCAAGAGCGGGGCCTCGTGGCCCAGGTGACGGACGAGGAAGCGTTAGCAGAGCGACTGGCGCAAGGCCCGATCGCGCTCTATTGCGGCTTCGATCCCACCGCTGACAGCTTGCATTTGGGGCATCTTGTTCCATTGTTATGCCTGAAACGCTTCCAGATGGCTGGGCATAAGCCTGTGGCCCTGGTGGGCGGCGCGACCGGTCTGATCGGCGACCCAAGCTTTAAAGCCGCTGAGCGTAAACTGAACACCGAAGACACCGTGCAGGAGTGGGTGGATAAGATCCGCAAACAGGTTGCACCGTTCCTCGACTTCAACTGTGGTGATAACGCCGCGATTGCCGCCAACAACTACGACTGGTTTGGCAGCATGAACGTGCTGACCTTCCTGCGTGATATCGGTAAGCACTTCTCTGTTAACCAGATGATTAACAAAGAAGCGGTGAAACAGCGCCTGAACCGTGACGATCAAGGTATCTCCTTTACTGAATTCTCTTATAACCTGCTGCAGGGTTATGACTTCGCCTGTCTGAATAAACTGCACGGCGTCTGCCTGCAGATTGGCGGTTCTGACCAGTGGGGTAACATCACCTCCGGTATCGATCTGACCCGTCGCCTGCATCAGAATCAGGTGTTTGGTCTGACCGTTCCGCTGATCACCAAAGCCGACGGGACTAAATTCGGTAAAACCGAAGGCGGTGCGGTATGGCTCGATCCGAAGAAAACCAGCCCGTACAAATTCTATCAGTTCTGGATCAACACCGCGGACGCCGATGTTTACCGCTTCCTGAAGTTCTTCACCTTTATGGACATTGAAACCATCAATGCCCTGGAAGAAGAAGACAAAAACAGCGGTAAAGCACCACGTGCACAGTATGTGCTCGCGGATGAAGTGACCAAACTGGTTCACGGCGAGGAAGGTCTGGCCGCGGCGAAACGCATTACCGCAAGCCTGTTCAACGGTACGCTGAGCGATCTGAGCGAAGCCGATTTCGAACAGCTGGCGCAGGATGGCGTGCCGATGGTGGAGATGGAGAAAGGTGCCGACCTGATGCAGGCGCTGGTGGACTCTGAGTTGCAGCCGTCTCGTGGCCAGGCGCGTAAAACCATTGCGTCTAACGCTATCACCATTAACGGTGAAAAACAGGCTGACCCGGAATACACCTTCGCTGACAGCGATCGCCTGTATGGCCGCTATACGCTGCTGCGTCGCGGTAAGAAAAACTACTGTCTGGTCTGCTGGAAGTAAGTAAAAGTATCCAGGGGCGTGGGAAACCACGCCCCTTTTGTTTTTTCAGGGTTTGGTAAGCATAAAATGAAGAACATCCTCGCCATTCAGTCCCACGTTGTTTTTGGACATGCTGGCAATAGCGCGGCGGAATTCCCGATGCGCCGCCTCGGTGCCAACGTCTGGCCCCTCAATACCGTACAATTCTCAAACCATACACAATACGGCAAATGGACCGGCTGCGTGATGCCGCCCTCGCATCTCACGGAGATCGTGCAGGGCATTGCCGATATCGACCAGCTCAAACGCTGTGATGCCGTTCTGAGCGGTTACCTGGGTTCCGCAGAGCAGGGGGAGCATATTCTCGGCATCGTTCGCCAGATGAAAGCGGCAAATCCATCCGCAAAGTACTTCTGCGACCCGGTTATGGGGCATCCGGAAAAAGGCTGTATTGTGGCGCCTGGGGTGGCTGAATTCCATGTTCGCCATGCGTTGCCCGCCAGCGATATCATCGCGCCAAACCTGATCGAACTGGAGATCCTCTGCGAGCATCCGGTAAACAGTGTAGAAGAGGCTGTAAGCGCTTCTCGTGAACTGATAGCCCAGGGGCCTGAGATTGTGCTGGTGAAACATCTCGCACGAGCAGGGCTGAGCAGAGACCGTTTTGAGATGCTGCTGGTCACCAAAGACGATGCCTGGCACATCAGCCGTCCGCTGGTGGATTTTGGCCTGCGTCAGCCAGTGGGTGTGGGGGATGTGACCAGCGGACTGTTGCTGGTGAAATTGCTGCAGGGCGCGACGCTTCGCGAAGCGCTTGAGCATGTGACTGCGGCGGTTTACGAGATTATGGTTGCGACGAAAGAGATGCAGGAATATGAACTGCAGGTGGTCGCGGCACAGGATCGTATTGCGCAGCCAGAACACTATTTTAGTGCAACACAGCTCTAAACTATGCCGGGTGGCGCTGCGCTTACCCGGCCTACAAATCCCGTAGGCCCGTGCAAGCGAAGCGCCGCCGGGCGATAACGACCCGGTTAATTCAATCCTTCCGCTTTCAGCGCCGCGGCCACCGCAGGGCGCTCCGCCACGCGCGCCATATACGCTGCGATATGGTCTAACCCGTCCAGATTCAGCTTAATCGCACGTGCCCAGCGCAGCACGGTAAACAGATACGCATCGGCAATGGTAAACCGTGTCCCGCAGATAAACTGGTCGTCTTTCAACGATTCGTTGATGAACTGCAGCTTTTTCTCCAGCAGGGCGCGCACGGTCGGTTTGTACTCTTCCGGTGTATCCGGACGGAACAGCGGCGTGAACCCTTTGTGCAGTTCGGTAGCGATGTAGTTCAGCCACTCAAGCGTTTTATAGCGTGAAATCGTCCCTACCGGGGCCAGCAACTGACGATCGGGCACGTTGTCCGCCAGGTACTGCATAATCGCGACGCCTTCTGTCAGCAGGGTACCGTCATCCAGCAGCAGTGCCGGAACTTGTCCCTTCGGGTTAATGGCAAAAAAATCGTCGCCGTTTTCCAGACGTTTTTTCATCAGGTCAACGCCGTCCAGCGTGAAATCTTTGCCGCTCTCGCGCAGGGTAATATGGGAAGCAAGAGAGCACGCGCCCGGTTTGTAGAACAGTTTCATCGGTAACTCCTTTTTGCTGAGGTTTCAGCTATGTTAGTGCGCGATCAAACAAAAAAAAAGCCGCTAATACATTAGCGGCTCGTTGTTTCTCAATAACATTACGCGGTAGCGGTTTCGGTCGCCTTCGTCGTTTTGTCGTCGTCCTGAGTCATGCGGTTCAGCTTCGGTGCAGTCAGCAGCATCAGAGCCGCGATAACCGCCGTTGCGATACCAATCTGCAGGAAGACGCTGCCGTAAACATTCAGGGAGACCAGCGGATCGGTTACGTTCTCCGGAACCGCCATCAGGTTTGCGATCTTACCGGCGATGATGGCCGCACCGGCAGTGGTCAGGAACCAGCTCCCCATGATGAAGCCCATCAGACGCTGTGGCACCAGCTGTGCAACCATCGCCAGGCCCAGACCGGAGATCATCAGTTCACCGATGGACTGCAGCGCATAGCTCAGGATCAGCCAGTTAACGGAGACGATACCGGCGTCAGTCGCAAATTTGGTACCCAGCGGCAGCACCAGGAATGCACCTGAGCACAGCACCATACCGATAGCGAACTTGTGCGGCATTGGCAGACGGTCACCCATCTTGTTATAGATAGCCGCCAGAATAGGGCTGCCAATCATGATCCAGAACGGGTTCAGTGCCTGATACTGCTCCGGCTCGAACGCGATACCCAGGATGGAGTGCTCAACGTTACGAATAGCGAAGAAGTTCAGAGACGTTGGCATCTGGCTGTACAGTACGAAGAAGATAATCGCTTCCAGCATCAGGATGAATGCCACAATCATCTTACGACGGGCCGCACCCTGCATCGCGAAGGCTTCTTTAGCAAAGATAATCACGATACCCAGCGCAACCACGCCCAGAACGGCACGTGCAACACCCTGGTTATGCAGCAGCCAGGTGGCGATTGACGCGAGGATCACAACACCCACGATGGTGGCCAGCAGTTTGCCCATATGTACTGGTTCGAAATCCGGTTTTGAACCGTAGTCTTTAACCCAGCTACGGCAGAACAGGAAGTTCACAACGGTAATCAGCATACCGACAAAGCTCAGCGCAAACGCCACGCTCCAGCCGAACTTAGCCGCGAGCCATGGGGTCGCCAGCATAGAGAAGAATGAACCAATATTGATGGACATGTAGTACATGGTGAATGCACCGTCCAGACGCGGGTCATCTTTGCTGTAGCAGGTAGAGAGCAGGGAAGACGGGTTCGCTTTGAATAATCCGTTACCAACGGCGATGGTCGCCATCCCCATATAGACCACAGCTGCGTCATGGCCTGACCAGGCAACCAGTCCATAGCCGATCGCCAGCACAATGGCGCCCAGCATGATGACACGTTTAGTACCAAGAACTTTATCACCGAGCCAGCCGCCGATAGCGACCAGACCGTAAACGAGGGCACTGAATGAAGAGAACAGCGTGATGGAATCTGCTTCGGACATACCCAGTTGCTTAACCAGGTAAACCGCCATGATCCCTTGCAGGCCGTAATAACCAAAACGCTCCCATAACTCGATAGAGAAGATGAGATAGAACGCTTTTGGCTGTTTAAAAGCGTTCAGACTCACGCTTTCTTCTGTTGGTTTATTGTTTGCAGTTGACACATATACCTCTTTTTTTACATCCCATATTAACGGGGGTGTTCATAGCGTGATGGCCGTAGTCCATCCGCCTTATAGTTATATTGGGAGGAGAAACGGCGGGTAATGTTCACTATCCTGACCCGTCTGGCAATACGTTTGTAATAATCTGTTACATATAACTGAGCCGCTATAATCCTCGGTTTATGCAAATGTTATTCAGCGTTAAATTTTATACGATGAGTATTGTTAGGTTTTTTGACTGCCATATGCCCTCTGCTCCCGCTATCAGGCGATATGTTCTGCTATTTGCCGCTAATTGTAGTCATATAGCCCATATTCTGAAAAATGGGTGGTTTTATCTGTGGTCCTTGAGGGGTTATATCTTGTCTGGCAAAGGGTTTGGGTTGGTTTTGACAACAAAAAATCAACATGAAGTTATCAGAGTGATCCCGATCACAGATGTATAGAAATTTTCGGTAGTGAAAAAAGTATTAACCTGTTTGAGCGTTAAATGACCGAATAATTGACAGGGTGAAAGCGCACCGGTACGGACAATTTGCGGTCAAAAGGAAGGTTTTTAGTTAAGCCTTCCTTTAGTAAGGTCTTGATGAGGCGAAAGGAAAAGCAGGAGAGGGCAATCAGGGATACACTTTTTCTTTATATTCGCAGAGATCTTCGATGATACAGGAGCCGCAGCGAGGCTTTCGGGCAATGCAGGTATAACGGCCGTGCAGGATCAACCAGTGATGGCAGTCGACCTTAAATTCGGCGGGAACCACTTTTAGCAGTTTCTCCTCCACCTGTTCGACATTTTTACCCGGCGCAAAGTTGGTCCGGTTAGAGACGCGGAAAATATGGGTATCCACGGCGATGGTCGGCCAGCCAAACGCGGTGTTAAGTACCACATTCGCTGTTTTGCGGCCTACGCCCGGCAACGCTTCCAGCGCCTCACGATCTTCGGGCACTTCGCCACCGTGACGCTCCAGCAAAATACGGCAGGTCTTTATCACGTTCTCCGCTTTGCTGTTAAACAGGCCAATGGTTTTGATGTAGGACTTCACCCCTTCCACACCCAGCTCCAGCATGGCTTTTGGGGTGTTGGCCACCGGATAGAGCAGGGCGGTGGCTTTATTCACGCTCACGTCGGTGGCCTGGGCTGAAAGCAGCACTGCGATCAGCAGCTCAAACGGTGAGTTAAAATTCAGCTCTGTCGTTGGATGAGGATTCTCGTCCCGCAGACGTGTCAGGATCGCAATGCGCTTGTCTTTATTCATGAGGCTTTCTCGGGTATCCCTTCCTGCACGCTACGCTCAGCCGCGCGGCGCTTACGTTTTTCATCAATCAGGTATTTTATCGCCAGCATCATGCCAAGGCCAATAAACGCGCCCGGCGGCAGCATAGCCAGCAGGAACGGCGTATCCGTATGGAACACCTCAATGCGCAAGACTTTGGCCCAGCTTCCCAACAGCGCGTCTGCGCCGTCAAAGAGCGTACCGTTGCCCAGGATCTCACGCAGTGAGCCCAGAACGAACATGGCGCCGGTGGCGCCCATCCCGATGGCGAAACCATCCAGAGCGGACATTGCCGGGCTGTTCTTCACGGCAAAGGCTTCTGCACGGCCAACCACGATACAGTTGGTGACGATCAGCGGAATAAAGATCCCCAGTGACTGATACAGACCGAACGCATAGGCGTTAATCAGCATCTGAACGACGCTCACCACCGACGCGATGATCATAACGTAAATCGGAATACGGATTTCCGATGGCGTCCAGCGGCGCAGGGCGGAAATGGAGAGGTTGGTCAGAGTCAGTACCAGCGTGGTTGCCAGACCCAGACCCAGCGCGTTGGTGGCGGTGGATGTCACCGCCAGCAGCGGACACATCCCCAGCAGTTGAACCAGGGCGGAGTTGTTCTTCCACAGCCCCTGGACAATGACCTCTTTAACCTGGCTCATGATGACTCCTCACAGGCCGGAAGATTGTTGATCTGCGCGGGCAGCGTTTCTGCATACAGCCCGGCTCGTTTTACGGCATTCACGACGGCACGCGGGGTAATGGTGGCCCCGGTGAACTGGTCAAACTCGCCGCCATCTTTCTTCACGGCAAACGCCGGATCCGCTTCGCCGTGGATCACTTTACCGGCGAAGTGCAAAATCCAGTCGCTCAGGCGGGTTTCAATTTTATCCCCAAGGCCTGGTGTTTCATGGTGCTGAGTCACGCGGGTACCCAGTACGGTACCGGAAAAATCGGTACCCACCAGAAGCTGAATGGCACCGGAGTAACCATCAGGGGCCGTGGCTTCCATAACCGCGCCTACCGCTTTATCTCCTTTACGGGCGATAAAGAGACGATGCGGGCCTTTGCCCAGTTGCGGTGCCTGCACCACGAAGCAGCTTTTCTGCAGGTCATTATCGTAGAAATCAGGCGGGATCACCTGATCGAACAGCGCCTTTTGCTGCTTGGCGGCCTGTTCATCAATGGTCGTTTTGGTCAGTTCGTTCACCAGCGCCGTCAGCCCGGTCAGGACTGCGGCGAAAACAGCCAGCGTGACGCCGTGTTTTTGCATTGTTTTCAGCATCGCGAAACCCTTAACGATGGCCGTACACGCGCGGGCGCGTGTAGTAGTCAATGAGCGGAACGGTGATGTTGGCAAGCAGGACAGCGAATGCCACCCCGTCCGGGTAACCGCCAAAACTGCGGATCAGCCACACCAGCAAACCGGCCAGCGCGCCAAAGATCAGGCGGCCACGGTTGGTGGTCGAGGCGGTCACCGGGTCGGTCAGAATAAAGAAGGCGCCCAGCATGGTCGCGCCAGAGAGCAGATGCATTTGCGGGCTGGCCAGGGACTCAGGAGAGAACAACCAGCCCAGCGTGGAGCAGACTGCCAGCGTGACAAGGAAGCTGACCGGAATATGCCAGCGGATCGCTTTCTGCTGCAGCAGGAACAGGCCGCCCAGCAGATACGCCAGATTAACCCACTGCCAGCCCGCACCCGCCAGCACGCCGCTGTAGATAGCCGACTTCATGATCTGCTCAACGCTGTGCCCGGCATGCAGGGCGGTTTTAAACGTGTCGAGCGGTGTGGCCTGGCTGATACCATCCACGCCCATACGCAACGTGTTCATATCGCCACCGGACGCCGTATGACCGGTAAAGATCACATGCAGGGCATCCATAAAACCAGGCACGGTGGCGGCGATCTCATGCGGCGGCAGCCAACTGGTCATTTGCACCGGGAAGGAGATCAGCAGTACCACATAGCCGATCATCGCCGGATTAAACGGGTTATGGCCCAGTCCACCGTATAACTGTTTGGCAATAATCACCGCAAACACGGTACCGAGCACGACCATCCACCACGGCGCAAACGGTGGGATACTGATGGCCAGCAGCAGACCCGTCAGCAGGGCCGAGTTATCGCTGAGGATACGGGAGACGTGCATCTTACGCAGCTTCAGCACCAGCGCTTCTGCCGCTACGGCGCTGGCACAGCCCAGCACTAACTGGAACAGGGTTCCCCAGCCGAAAAACCAACACTGGACGGCAATGCCAGGCAACGCGGCCAGGCAGACCAGCATCATAATGCGCGACGTCTGGCGCTGGTTATGGGTGTAAGGGGAACTTGCGATTCTGAAAACCATTTAATCCTCGTTAACTGCTTGCTGTGCGGCTTTCTTCGCCTGAACGCGTGCAATCGCGGCGGCGACTGCGGCTTTGCGTGGATCGTCGTTTGCGGCCGGCTGCTGTTCTTCCTGCTGCGCCGCTTTACGGGCTTTAGCGCGGGCGATAGCCGCTTCGACTGCGGCTTTACGCGGGTCGACCGGTGCCTCTTCTGCGGCCGGTTGCGGCTGCTGGGCCGCTTTACGCGCTTTGGCTCGGGCTATCGCGGCTTCCACCGCCGCTTTACGCGGATCTACGGGCTCCTGCTCAACGACTACCTGCTGCTCTCCCGCTTTACGGGCCTTCGCGCGGGCGATGGCGGCTTCAACGGCCGCTTTACGCGGATCGACGTTGGCTTCCGGTTGCGCGGTCTGCGCTTTTTCTGCCTGACGTGCGCGGGCCGCGGCCTTACGCGCTTCACGGGCGGCAATGGCTTCGCTGTTATCCGGTTTCTCGCCAGCCGGGATCACGACAGGCTGCGCCGCCGTTGCTTTTTTCTCGCGAACGCGAGCCAGCGCCGCGTTAATGGCATCCTGATCTTTCTCGCCGGGCTGAACGGCAGCCTGCTTATGACGCTCCTGACGGGCCAGTTTTTCGCGCTCCAGTCGAGCCTGGCGCGCTTCAAAGCGGGCTTTCGCTTCGGCGGCGCGTTTTTCTTCCATCGAGATGGCATAAATTTCAGCCTTCTCCTGACGGAAGTATTGCACCAGCGGAATGTTGCTTGGGCAGACCCAGGCACAGGCGCCGCATTCGATGCAGTCGGCCAGGTTATGCGCTTGCGCTTTATCGTGCAGCTGGCCTTTGCTGTACCAGTACAACTGCTGCGGAAGCAGATCCGCCGGGCAGGCATCGGCACAGGCGCTGCAGCGGATGCAGCCTTTTTCTTCCTGCTCTTCACCCATTTCGGTCGCAGAGGGGGCGAGCAGACAGTTAGTGATTTTTACGACCGGGACGTCCAGCCACGGCAGGGTAAAGCCCATCAATGGGCCGCCCATGATCACCATCTGATCGCTGCCGGGACAGAATCCGGCCTGCTCCAGAAGATGACGAACCGGTGTACCCAGACGCGCCCAGACGTTGCCCGGACGAGAAACGGACTCACCCGTCAGCGTCACCACGCGTTCGGTCAGGGGTTCACCGTCAATCACCGCGCGTTTCACGGCGTAGGCGGTGCCTACGTTTTGCATCAACACGCCAATATCAGAAGAGCGGCCGCCGTGGGGAACCTGTTTCCCGGTGAGTATTTGCGTCAGCTGTTTCGCCCCGCCAGAAGGGTATTTGGTCGGAATGACGCGCAGACCAATATCGTGGCTACCGGCGAGCACCGCACGCAACATGGAGATGGCCTGCGGTTTGTTGTCCTCAATACCAATCAGCACTTCGCGCGGTTGCAGCACATGGGCAAGAATACGGATCCCTTCCACCACCTGCGCGGCACAGTCCTGCATCAGGCGGTCATCGGCGGTGATGTAGGGTTCGCATTCGGCGGCGTTGATAATCAGCGTCTGAATTTTATCGCCGCCACCGCGCAGTTTGACGCCGGTCGGGAACCCTGCGCCACCCAGCCCGGCAACGCCGAACTGATGGATACGCTCGATGAGCGCTTCCCGGCTGTGAGCGCGGTAGTCACTCCAGCCATCGCGTTCGAACCAGCGGTCTTCGCCGTCGGCTTCAATAATGACGCTCAGCTCGGAGAGGGCTGACGGATGTGCCACGGTGTGAGGGGTAATCGCCACCACTTTACCGGATGTCGGAGCGTGGATCGGCAGCATACGTCCGCGACCAAAGGTCAATGGCTGGCCGCGAAGGACGGTATCGCCTTCTTTTACACACAGTTCGCCCTCAGCACCAATGTGCTGCTTCAGCGGCATAACGAAACGGGTCGCCAGCGGAATTTGACGCAGCGGCGTGCCGCTGGACTGGGTTTTCATCTCCGGCGGATGGATGCCGCCGTCAAAGTCCCAAATCTTCTCTTTTCTGAAAGCAGAAAATAACTTAAGCATGTTGTTCCACAGGAATGTTGCGAACCGGAATGGTTTGAAGGTCCCACTTCCAGCTTTCGGTAGTCGTTTCAACCGGGCGCAACTCGATACATTGCGTCGGGCAGGGCGCCACGCAGAGGTTACAGCCGGTGCACAGATCCGCCACGACGGTGTGCATGGCGCGGGTTGCGCCAACAATGGCATCGACAGGGCACGCCTGAATACATTTGGTGCAGCCAATGCAGTTCGCTTCGTCGATTACGGCAAGGGCACGCACGGGCTCCTGCACATCCGCATCGCCATCAACCGGCTGCGGATCAACGTTAAGCAGGGCCGCAATTTTCAGCATTACCGCTTCGCCACCGGGCGCACAGCGGTTAATTTTCTCACCCTGAACACCCACGGCTTCTGCATAGGGGCGACAGCCAGGGTAACCGCACTGCCCACACTGGCTTTGCGGCAAAAGCTCATCAATTTTTTCAACAACAGGATCGTCCTCTACCGCGAAACGGCGGGAGGCGTAACCCAGAATAAGGCCAAACACCAACCCCAGCACGCTGATGGAGGCGATGGCTATCCAGATGGTATTCATTACAACTTCACCAGACCACTAAAGCCCATAAAGGCCAGAGACATTAAACCTGCGGTCACCAGCGCAATCGCGTTACCGCGGAATGGCGCAGGGATATCCGCTGCGGCGAGGCGCTCACGAATAGAGGCAAACAGCACCATCACCAGCGAGAAACCGACGGCGGCGGAAAAACCGTACAGCGCCGACTGCATGAAATTGTGCCCGAGATTAATGTTCAGAAGCGCCACGCCGAGAACGGCACAGTTGGTGGTGATCAATGGCAGGAAGATACCCAGCAGGCGATAGAGTGCCGGGCTGGTTTTGCGCACCACCATTTCGGTAAATTGCACCACAACGGCAATGACCAGAATAAAGGCCAGCGTACGGAGATAGACTAAACCCAGCGGGATGAGGATCCAGGTATCAATCAACCATGCGCAGATGGACGCCAGCGTCATGACGAAGGTTGTCGCCAGCCCCATGCCCATTGCCGTTTCCAGCTTTTTGGACACGCCCATAAACGGACACAGGCCAAGGAACTTCACCAGAACGAAGTTGTTAACCAGCACAGTGCCGACAAAGAGCAGTAAGTAATCGGTCATTATTCAGCCTGAAATAAAAAAGCCGCCTATTATCGGATAAACCACAACAGGCGACAACAGGTTAACTGTAAGGTTATTACGGGTTCACGAAGGTGTTCTTCACCCGCGTCGAACGCTTGAAATAAGGCACCAGAAGCGCCGCAGCCAGTAAGGGGAAAAGCAGCTGACGAACGGCCAGGGCATCCGAAACCGGTGAAAAAGCAAAGGCTTTCACCGCCAGCAGCACGGAAACCAGCAGCCAGATTATGTAGTGCTTCGGCACACTCTTGCGACGTTTAAAGAACGCAATGGTCAGCCACAGCGTGTAGTACCACATTGCGATCGCGAAGACGAACGACACGAACCACAGGGTAATATTCAGCACACTTTGCGACATCAGGGTCTGGATTGCATGAGGGGTAACCAGCGCGGTGGTATAAAGCAGCAGCGCAAGTGAGGCGCTTAATAATGCAACCAGCAGCCATGCCAGTGGGGCGATTAACCAGCCTCCAATTCTTTCTCCAGGCGTTGCGGTCATGAACTCTCCCATAAATCTGCGCGAAATGTTGTACAGCCAGTTTGCAGGGCGGAGAGTATATAACATTTCGCGCGGATGGCTACTTTCTTATAAAACGTAACGCCATACGGACTTGGGCACTTCGCCGACGTTAAACAAACGCCCGCCGGAAACCAGCTCCGCACGGCGATGGTCCGCAGCACGATACATATTGATGATGTCCTGATTATCCGACAGCGTGTAGTTCAGGTGGTCAAACAGTTTTTCCAGGCTCTCAAGGGAATTGATCTTACGAAATTTTAATAAATAGTCCTGAACTGTCATATTAATAAGTTTCCATATAAAAGTGAGTCATACCCGTAAAGGTAATTCGTTTGAATAATAAACGGATTAATAAAGACGTAAACTGCCCACTCAGGTAACGCGACTAAATTAGGAGTTTTCTTTGCTGAAAGATTCAGGCATCAGATGATGCCTGGAAGAGAAGGTTAACCGTGTTCACCAGGACTGGCAATACGTAACTGACATATTGTGTCACTCTTTATTGCCGTAACCGGTTACTTAGGTTGCGCGACAGTGGCAGGCTCCGGCGGTTGGTAGTTATCGATATGGCTGGCAACGCCGAGCAAAATGACCGATACCCCAAGAACAATCCATCCCGCTAATTCAATGATTCGATTAATAATTGACGTCATAATTCGTGCTTGTAATTTATCCATAAATACCGGTTGCAAATGTTACAGCGACAGTTGGTTGACAGCAAGTGCTTTGGGAACGGTTCCCTTAAACGCAATCAGAGGGTTAAACCCATGTAACAAAAACAACCGGTGCAGGATGCTATTTTAAGTCATATGGCACATGCTTAATCTGTTATGAAGCCAGGTTAGCCAGTGTGAAATAAGAACATCACAGGAGAGGGCAGTATTATGAGTGATAGCATCCGTGTCGGACTTATTGGTTTCGGCTATGCGAGCAAAACATTCCATGCGCCGTTAATTGCCGGCACGCCTGGAATGGCGCTGGCGGCCGTTTCAAGCAGTGATGCGACTAAAGTACATGCCGACTGGCCTGGCGTGCCGGTTGTCTCTGAGCCTAAGCACCTTTTCAATGATCCGAATATTGATTTAATTGTGATCCCCACGCCGAACGACACCCATTTCCCGCTGGCGAAGGCTGCGCTGGAAGCCGGTAAGCACGTGGTGGTGGATAAACCCTTTACCGTGACGCTGTCTCAGGCACGCGAGCTGGACGCGCTGGCGAAAAGCCTTGGCAGACTGCTGTCGGTGTTTCATAACCGCCGCTGGGACAGCGATTTTCTGACGGTAAAAGCGCTGCTCAGCGAGGGAACGCTCGGGGAAATAACCTTTTTTGAATCGCACTTTGACCGTTTCCGGCCGCAGGTGCGAAACCGCTGGCGTGAACAGGCCGGGCCAGGCAGCGGCATCTGGTACGATTTAGCCCCGCATCTGCTCGACCAGGCCGTGAATCTGTTTGGCCTGCCGGTAAGCATGACGGTTGACCTGGCTCAGCTCAGACCCGGCGCACAAACAACCGATTATTTTCATGCCGTTCTGAGCTACCCGCAGCGCCGGATAGTGCTGCACGGAACGATGGTCGCGGCTGCGGAATCGGCCCGTTATATCCTTCACGGCACGCGCGGCAGTTACGTGAAGTTTGGCCTCGATCCGCAGGAAGAGCGTCTGAAAAACGGCGAGCGTCTGCCACAGGAAGACTGGGGATATGATATGCGCGACGGGGTGGTGACCAAAGTGGAGGGGGAGACGCTGGTGGAAGAAACCTTGCTGACGATCCCGGGGAACTACCCGGCATATTATGCGGCCGTGCGTGATGCGCTGAACGGCACGGGGGAAAACCCGGTACCAGCCAGCCAGGCGATTCAGATCATGGAGCTGATCGAACTGGGCATTGAATCTGCCAAACATCGCGCCACGCTCTGTCTGGCATAAGTTTTGTAGGCCGGGTCGGGCGTAGCCGCCACCCGGCAAAGGGGTTACGCGTTTGCCACCTTATCCCTAAGCGCCTGCTTCTCTTCCGGCGTGAGGAACGCCATCTCCAGCCCATTCATCTGCGCCTGGCGGATCTGCTCGCGGCTCAGGCCCGCCTGTGGTGCAGCGACCGTATACTCGTGGATAATGTCCACGCCCTGTACCGCCGGATCGTCCGTGTTGAGCGAGGCCAGCACGCCGTGTTCGAGGAAGGTTTTCAGCGGATGCTTATCCAGTGCGGACACGGTGCTGGTCTGAATATTTGACGTCAGACAGGATTCAATGCCGATACGTTGCTCAGCCAGGAAGTCCATCAGGGCGCGATCTTCCACCGCTTTAACACCGTGGCCAATACGCTCGGCACCCAGTTCACGGATGGCCTGCCAGATGCTTTCCGGACCCGCCGCTTCACCCGCATGAACGGTAACATGCCAGCCGGCATCACGTGCGCGGTTGAAATGAGAGAGGAACAGACTGCCCGGGAAGCCCAGTTCATCCCCGGCCAGGTCGACTGCGGTGATCGCGTCACGATGCGCCAGCAGCGCTTCCAGCTCCTGCAGACAGGCCGCTTCGCCGAAGGTACGGCTCATGATGCCAATCAGACGGGCCTGCACATCGAAGGTTTTACACCCTTCACGGACACCTTCAATCACAGCTTCAACCACGCCTGCAACCGGCAGACTGTGGGTCATCGCCATATAGCCTGGCGAGAAGCGCAGTTCGACATAATGCAGGCCATTACGGGCGGCATCTTCGATGTTCTCAAAGGCGACACGGCGACAGGCATCCAGCGTGGCCAGCATCTTTACACCCCAGTCGAGTTTGCTCAAAAAACTGACCAGGTCCGGTTCATTAGAGGTGACCTGAACGTGCGGGATCAGGGTTTCAAGCGATTGAGCAGGAAGCGTTAAATTATACTGGCGGCCAAGATCGAGGATGGTTTGGGCACGAATGTTACCGTCAAGGTGACGATGAATATCTGTTAAAGGCAGGCGTGTATCAATCATGGTCGCACTCTTTTCTGGTTAAAGTGCGCCACATTATAAAAACAAAACGAGGTAAAAAGCTATTTGCGCAAGGGAATATTCCGTTGCGCAAACAAACTACAGGAGCGTGTTGATACCCGCAATCAGCCGCTGCACCCCTTGTTCCAGCTTGCTGTGCGGGCAGCCAGCATTCAGGCGGATGAAACCATTGCCTTCGTTTCCGTAGGTATATCCCGGCATAATGGCGACTTTCTGTTGCTCAATCAGCACCTTTTGCAGGGCGCGATCGTCAATGTTTAGCGGGCGCAGGTCAATCCAGGCGAGATAGGTCGCCTCGGGAGGCGTCCAGTTGAGTGTCGGAAAAGCGCTGTTCATCTCACGTGCGATAAATTTCAGGTTCTCTTCCAGATACTCGCGCAGCGCGGCAAGCCATGGCTCACCCTGCTGATAGGCGGCAATATGGGCCGTCAGTGCCAGCACGGAGGGGGAGGAAAGACCATCACGGCCTTTTAGCGCGCCCAGATACGCATTGCGGCTCTCTTCATCGCCTATCAACCCATATGCGCCGGTCAGTGCCGGGATGTTAAAGCTCTTTGAGCCCGAGGTCAGAAGCGCCCATTTGCCGCGAGCCACCGTATTCCATGGCGTGTGGCGATGATCTCCCCAGACCATGTCCATATGAATTTCATCGCTGATCACCGCCACGCCATAACGCGCGCACAGCTCAGCCATGTGCGTCAGCTCCTCCCGCGTCCAGACCTTGCCGGTCGGATTTTGCGGGCTGCACAGCAGCAGTATTTTGTTTTCCGGTTTCGCCAGGGCGGCCTCAAGCGCGGCCATATTTCCCTGCCATCCCGTCGCCTGTTTTTCCATAGCAACCGGCACCACGTGACGCGCATTGCCTTCAATGGCTTTATAAAACGCGTCGTAAGCCGGGGTATGCACCACCACACCGTCACCCGGCATCGACCACAGGCGAATCAGTTCAGAGACCATGTAGATAACGGAAGGGCCATAAACGACGGTTTCCGTCTCAATCCGGCTGTTAAAACGTTGCCGGAACCAGTGCGACACTGCTGCCAGGAACTCATCGTTTTTCCAGCGGCTGTAGCCAAACACGCCATGATCAATACGTTGATGTAGTGCCTCGATAATGCAGGGGGCGGTGGCGAAATCCATATCCGAGATCGTAAAGGGCAGCAGGTCGGCGGTACCAAAACGGTCAGCAACATAATCCCACTGTGTACACCAGGTGCCGTGGCGATCGACAACGGTCGAGAAATCAAACATGACGTACGTCCTTAAAGTAAAACCCCCTCAGCGTGAGGGGGGAGGCATCAGGCTTCGACTGTGCGCATCAGGGTGGCCAGTTCATCTTTGACCGACTGCACCTGCGGGCCGATAACCACCTGCAAATTGTGTTGATTCAACTGTACCACGCCGATTGCCCGGTTGGCTTTCAGGGCGTTGGTATCCACTTTCGACATATCCGCCACCGACAGGCGCAGACGGGTAATGCAGTTATCCAGAGAGGTAATATTATCCGCACCGCCCAGCGCCGCCAGAATTGCGGGGGTGTTATAGCCCGACTTGCCCACGGTACCGGCAACCGCCTGTTCAACGCTGGTGGCGGTTTCGGCATCGCGGCCTGGCGTTTTCAGGTTAAAACGGGTGATGGCGAAGCGGAAGATCCCGTAGTACACCACGAACCAGATTGCCGCCACGACCGGCACCAGATACCACTTGGTGGACAAACCGTGCAGGATGCCGAACACCACGAAATCAATCACGTTGCCGTCAGTGTTGCCGATGGTGACGCCCAGTACCGCCATCACGGTAAAGCCCAGACCGGTCAGCACAGCGTGGATGAGATACAGCACGGGCGCGACAAACAGGAACAGGAATTCGATGGGCTCAGTCGTACCGCCGACCACGCAGGCGATCACCCCGGAAATCAGCAGTCCTTTGATTTTATGACGGTTTTCCGGGCGGGCGCAGTGGTACATCGCCAGCGCCGCGCCGGGCAGACCGCCGAGGAAGGCTGGCATTTTGCCCTGTGACAGGAAGCGGGTCGCACTCTCAGAGAAGCCATGAGTGGTCGGGCAGCTCAGCTGCGCCTGGAAGATGGTCAGCGCGCCGCTCACATCATGGCCACACACTTCCATGGTACCGCCAGCTTCGGTGAAGCGAATCAGCGCCACCAGAATATGCTGCAGGCCAAACGGCAGCAGCAGACGTTCGCCAGTACCGAAGATCATCGGGCCAAAATCGCCCGCGCCGTTAATGATACGGCCAATACCGTTGATACCGAGCGCAAAGACCGGCCAGATCAGCGGGATGATCAAACCAAACAGCCCCATGACCACGAGGGTGATAATCGGCACAAAGCGGGTGCCGCCGAAAAATGCCAGTGCATCGGGGAGGCGGATATTGTGGAAACGCTCGTGCAGCATCCAGATAATGACCCCCGCGATCACCGCGCCGAGGATCCCGGTGTCGATGGACTGAATGCCAATCACGCTCTGAATGTTATTGGCTTTCAGCACCGCAGCATCAGTCGTGGGCAGAATACCTTTGGCGGTCAGCCAGAAGTTCACCGCGAGGTTCATCACCGCGTAGCCTACAAAACCGGCGAACGCCGCCACGCCTTTGTTCTCACGTGCCAGACCCAGCGGGATGGCGATACAGAACATCACGGGCAGGAAACTGAAGGCAAAGGAGCCGACCTTACTCATCCAGATAAAGATCGCCTGCAGCACAGGGGTACCGAGGAACGGGATCAGCGTGATGACGTCCTTACTGCTGAGCGAGCTGCCGATCCCGAGCATGATCCCGCAGAACGAGAGAAGCGCCACGGGCAGCATAAAGGTTTTACCCAGTTGCTGGAAAAACTCCCACAGCGATATTTTTTGTGCTGTTTTCGCCGTCATAAAACGACTCCTTTATGGTTAAAATCAGTTTGTCTGCTTCAATGCTGCGAGAAGATAAAACGTTTTATCAAACTTTAGTGCGCGCTAAATCACATTCCCAGGCTTTCACTGGTAGTATAAAGATAACGTATTGATAAAACGTTTTACCGATCTCATTATCAGGGAGTCACGCCAAGACATGGCTGTAGCGAAAAAGATCACCATCAACGATGTTGCCCTTGCGGCTGGCGTTTCCGTCAGCACCGTTTCACTGGTCCTTAGCGGGAAAGGACGCATCTCTCCTGCGACCGGTCAGCGTGTCAACGAGGCGGTTGAACAACTGGGTTTTGTGCGTAACCGCCAGGCATCGGCCCTGCGCGGCGGGCAAAGCGGGGTGATTGGCTTGATTGTACGTGACCTGACGTCCCCCTTTTACGCCGAACTGACCGCCGGGTTAACCGAAGCGCTGGAGGCGCAGGGACGCATGGTGTTTCTGCTCCACGGTGGGCGCGAGGCGGACCAGCTTCTTTCCCGGCTCGACATGCTGCTCACCCAGGGCGTCGATGGGGTGATTGTTGCCGGAGCGTCGGGCGTCAGCAGTGAATTGTGCGAACGTGCGGCCGCAAAAGGCGTGCCGCTGGTCTTTGCGTCGCGAGCCAGTTATCTGGATGAAGCCGATACCCTGCGACCAGACAACATGCAGGCGGCACAAATGTTGACCGAACATCTTATTCGTCGCGGTCATCAGCGGATTGCCTGGCTCGGCGGTAAAAGCTCGTCGTTGACCCGCGCCGAACGGGTGGGCGGTTATTGCGCGACGCTGATCAAGTACGGTTTACCGTTCCACAGCGAGTGGGTGGTGGAGTGTGAATCCAGTCAGAAAAAAGCCGCAGAAGCGATCGGTGCGCTGCTACGCAGCAGTCCGACGATAAGCGCCGTGATTTGCTATAACGATGTGATTGCGATGGGGGCCTGGTTTGGTCTGATCCGCGCCGGCCGTCAGAGCGGCGAGGGCGGGGTTGAAACTTTCTTCGACCATCAGGTGGCGTTAGGGGCATTTGCCGACGTTGGCGAGAACGCGCTGGACGATCTGCCCATTGTCTGGGCCACGACCCCTGCGCGGGAGATGGGTTACACGCTGGCGGACAGGATCATGCAGCGCATTGAGAACGCCGAGGTGCAGGCCGGGCACCAGATTGTGGCGGCGCGTTTGGTAACGGTGAAATAATCCAGAGCACGTTGCGGATCGTAGGCCAGATAAGGCATCGCCGCCACCCGGCAATAAAAAACCCCTCATGCGAGGGGTTTTGTCGTTTACTGCTGCGGCGCCGCAGGTTCGGCTGGCGCTGCCGGTTCAGCCGGTTCCGGCATGCCCAGGGCAGGCATACCAAACATGCCGACAAAGTCCTCCAGTGGCATTTTGTCACCGTTGAGCGTCACCTGGCCGTTGGCATACTGCAGGCTGGTGGAAATCGTATTGTCGTCCACCTTCGTGATACGGAACATCTGGCCCATCGCCGCCAGGCCTTTCACCTGCTGGTTTGCCAGCTTGCCGGCATCGTCATCGCCGTACCCTTCAAGCTTCGCAATCTGAGTCATAAACTCGGTCGCCATATCCATTGGGATCGTCAGCTTGCTGTCCAGAGACTTCACGCTGCGATCCACTTCCTGGGCCAGCGTTTGCGGTTCGCCCGTTGCCGTTGCCGGATCTTTCAGGAACAGCGACAGGTTAAAGCTGGTTTCGCCTTTACTGTTTTTCCAGCTCAGCGGAGCGACGGTGATCACCGGTTCACCTTTGAGCAGGATAGGCAGGTTGTTGAACAGCACGGCCATCGCCTGCTGCTGATACACTTCCGGGTTCTGCTGCAGGGCGGCATCGGTCAGCAGCGCCTGGCTCTCTTTGCTGTATTTCTGGCTGAATTCATGCCATGCCTGACCGTCAATATTGCCGATCTTCAGCGAAAGCTTGCCGGTACCCAGATCCTGATTCTGCACTTTCAGGCTCTTCAGGGTGTAATCCAGCTGAGTGTTGATACTCTTACCGTCTTTGGAGACATCCGATTTACCATCAACGTCCATGCCTTCCAGCACGGCCATCTCTTTACCTTCAATCGCAATGGCAATCTTATCAATCGAGAGTTTCTGATCGCCGATACGCTCTTTGAAGTCGGTCATGCGGCTGTTGCCGTCTGCTTTCAAATTGTTGAAGGTAATTTGTACCTTCTGATCGTATTCGTTAACGGCGTTGACCAGACCGCTTTGCGCTTCCCCTGTCAGGGAGAGCACGTTCCCTTCGCGGTCAGCATCTACGGTGAAGTTGCCACCGCTGAAGGTGACTTTCTCGTTCTCTTTCTCGTAGTTCAGCGCCTTCAGCGCGATATTCGAGCGGGTGTCACCGGCATAGCTGATGCGGGTATCCACTGCGAAAGGTGATTCATTTTTTGCCAGCTCGAACAGCGGCTTAGTTAAGTCGTTATTCACCAGCACGGTGTGAACGGACGCCATCGAGGGGATCAGGTTAAAGGACTTCAGCTGCGCCAGCGGGAACGGTCCGTGACTCACCACCTCATCCAGCACCACCGTCTGGCCCGGCTTCAGCCAGCCGTTTTCATTTCCGGCAACGGGCTTCACCACAAGCTGCATATGGCTGGTGAATACCCCGCGCTCATAATTCTGATAGCTCAGCTCTACACCCGCTTCCGGTGCGCCACGCTTAATTTGGCTGTTAGCCTGTGCCACCATCTCAGCCAGACGGCTCTCCAGCTGCTTCCCGGTAAACCAGGATGCTCCCGTCCAGACTACGCCTAACGCTACAATCACGCCTACCGCTACGACCGATTTTTTCATTGCGACTATCCCTAAAATGAAACCAGGCGGTAGAAACCGCCCGGAGATATAAAGCCTGCCACTAGCTTAGCAAGAGTTGTTAAAAAATTCAGTAGTGTCTATAGCTTATTAAATACGCGCGCCAGGCGACCGGTACCGCTCACGCTGACCGGGGACTCATTAGCAGCAACGAATGCTGACTCACCGGGCTTAAGCACCAGACGCTGTTCGCCTTTATGCAGAGTAGCCTCGCCCTCAACGCAGAACAGGATGGCCGCGCTCTCCTGCGCGATGGTCGTTTCGGTCTGGCTGAGGTCGTGCAGGGAGAAAGCAAAATCGTCAACCGGAATAGGGAAGTCCAGCTCTGCGCCATTTTTGACGGGCTGAGTAAGCAGCTCGGCAGCCGGTTTCGCCACGAACTTCACGTTAGCCACCAGTTCAGGAATGTCGATATATTTCGGCGTCAGACCCGCGCGCAGCACGTTGTCGGAGTTGGCCATTACCTCCAGCGCCACACCCTGCAGGTAGGCGTGCGGGGTTTCCGCGAACAGGAACATGGCTTCGCCAGGGTTGAGCTTCACCACGTTCAGCAGCAGCGGGGAGAACAGGCCGCTGTCGTCCGGGTAAAACGCAGAAATCAGTCGGATGGTGTCCCATGGTTCGCCCTGCTGGTCGTTCAGCGCCGCTTTCAGCACCGCCAGGGCGTGGGATTTCTCGTCGCCCTGCATGTTGAGCAGGCTGGCGAACAGCTGGCTCAGGCTTTCCGCGTTCGGGGTTGCCAGGAAATGCGCGATAGCGTTATGCGCTCCTGCGACCGGCTGCAACAGCGAGATGATCTCGGAGAACTCGCGGAACGCGTTCATCGCCAGGAAAGGGGTCAGCGCAAAGACCAGCTCCGGCTTGTGGTTCGGATCTTTATAGTTACGCTCGGCGGCATCTAACGGGATACCGGCCGCATTCTCTTTTGCAAAGCCAATTTCAGAGGCTTTCTTGTTCGGGTGAACCTGGATGGAGAGAGGTTGATCGGCACACAGCACCTTAAACAGGAACGGCAGCTCGCCAAAACGGCTGGCCACGCTGTTGCCCAGCAGCGTGGCTTTATCGGCATCAATGACGTCGCGCAGCGCGCGCACCTGGCCGCTGGCATCTTCAACTTTTGAGCTGCTCTTCGGGTGGGCGCCCATCCACAGTTCTGCCATCGGCAGGTTGTCCGGGTTCGCGATACCGTAGAGTTCCGTTAACGCAGTTTTACTTCCCCAGGCGTAGTTTTGCACTGAGTTGATGAGTTTTTGCATTATCAAGCCCTGATTCAAATGTGGAATAAACTCCGGGTATTAAAGCAATAAACCACATGGAAGTAACCTGCGGATGTAAAAAGTCGTACTAGTCTCAGTTTTTGTTAAAAAATTGTGTAGGATAAGCTGACTCGCTTTTAAGCGGGCAGCGGAACATCTGCCCAAATAATCAGACTGAAGCAGTAAGTGAGAGAACAATGTCGAACAAACCCTTTCATTACCAGGATCCTTTCCCGCTCGGTAAGGATCAGACCGAATATTACCTGTTAACCCGCGATCACGTCTCTGTCTCTGAGTTTGAAGGGCAGGAGATCCTCAAAGTCGATCCGCAGGCGCTGACCTTACTGGCGCAGCACGCCTTCCACGACGCCTCGTTTATGCTTCGTCCTGCGCATCAGCAGCAGGTGGCCGATATCCTGAGCGACCCGGAGGCCAGCGAAAACGATAAGTATGTCGCGCTGCAGTTCCTGCGTAACTCCGATATCGCGGCAAAAGGCATTCTGCCGACCTGCCAGGACACCGGTACGGCCATCATCGTGGGTAAAAAAGGCCAGCGTGTCTGGACCGGTGGCGGCGATGAAGCCGCGCTGGCGCACGGTGTCTATAACACTTACACCGAAGACAACCTGCGCTACTCGCAAAACGCGGCGCTGGATATGTATAAAGAGGTCAACACCGGCACCAACCTGCCTGCGCAGATTGACCTCTACAGCGTGGACGGTGACGAGTATAAATTCCTCTGCATCGCCAAAGGCGGTGGTTCAGCCAACAAAACCTACCTCTACCAGGAAACGAAAGCGCTGCTCACACCGGGCAAGCTGAAGAACTATCTGGTGGAAAAAATGCGTACCCTGGGGACCGCAGCCTGCCCGCCATACCATATCGCCTTTGTCATCGGCGGCACGTCGGCGGAAAGCACCCTGAAAACCGTGAAGCTGGCATCGACCAAATACTACGATGGCCTGCCAACCGAAGGTAACGAACACGGCCAGGCGTTCCGTGATGTTCAGCTTGAGCAGGAGCTGCTGGAAGAAGCGCGTAATCTGGGGCTCGGCGCACAGTTCGGCGGTAAATACTTTGCTCACGACGTGCGTGTGATCCGTCTGCCGCGCCACGGCGCATCCTGTCCGGTGGGTATGGGCGTTTCATGTTCGGCGGATCGTAACATCAAAGCGAAGATCAACCGTGAAGGCGTATGGATCGAAAAACTGGAGAACAACCCGGGTAAATACATTCCGGAAGCGCTGCGTAAAGCCGGTGAAGGTGAAGCGGTTCGCGTTGACCTGAACCGTCCGATGAAAGAGATTCTGGCGCAGCTGTCTCAGTATCCGGTCTCGACGCGTCTCTCCCTGAACGGCACGATCATCGTCGGCCGGGACATCGCCCATGCGAAGCTGAAAGAGCGCCTGGACAACGGCGAAGGGTTGCCGCAGTACATCAAAGATCATCCGATCTACTACGCGGGCCCGGCGAAAACGCCAGAGGGTTATGCCTCCGGCTCATTAGGCCCAACCACTGCAGGCCGCATGGACTCCTATGTTGACCAGCTCCAGGCCAACGGCGGCAGCATGATCATGCTGGCGAAGGGCAACCGTAGCCAGCAGGTGACGGACGCATGCCACAAGCACGGCGGGTTCTACCTGGGCAGTATCGGTGGCCCGGCGGCGGTGCTGGCGCAGGGCAGCATCAAGAGCCTGGAGTGCGTGGAATACCCGGAACTGGGTATGGAAGCGATCTGGAAAATTGAAGTGGAAGATTTCCCGGCGTTTATCCTGGTGGATGACAAAGGCAATGACTTCTTCAAGCAGATCCAGTCCTCTCAATGTTCGGCATGTGTGAAGTAAGCTAAAAAGCCGGGTGGCGGCTGCGCCACCCGACACCAAAAAGAGCGCACAAAGCGCCATAACGTTTCTCAGAAGTCATCAATACTTATCTCTTAAGCATGTGAGCAATCCCATCTTTAATTATCAAGGAGAAAGTAATGACAACGCATCGCCGTGAGAAAGACTCGATGGGCGCGATCGACGTTCCGGCCGACAAACTCTGGGGGGCGCAAACCCAGCGCTCACTTGAGCATTTCCGCATTTCAACTGAAAAAATGCCCGTCTCGCTGATTCAGGCGCTGGCGCTGACCAAACGTGCCGCCGCCAAAGTAAACCTGGATCTGGGCCTGCTGGCGGCTGACAAAGCCAACGCCATCATCAATGCCGCCGACGAAGTGCTGGCGGGCAAGCACCCCGATGAATTCCCTCTGGCCATCTGGCAGACCGGGTCCGGCACGCAGAGCAACATGAACATGAATGAAGTGCTGGCCAACCGCGCAAGCGAGCTGCTGGGCGGCGTGCGCGGTATGGAGCGTAAGGTTCACCCGAACGATGACGTGAATAAAAGCCAGAGCTCCAACGATGTCTTCCCGACGGCAATGCACGTGGCGGCGGTGATCGCCATCCGTGAACAGCTGATCCCGCAGCTAAACGTGCTTAAAACCACCCTTAACGAGAAAGCCCAGGCCTTCAGTGATATCGTCAAAATCGGGCGTACCCACCTGCAGGATGCCACGCCGCTGACCCTTGGGCAGGAGATATCCGGCTGGGTGGCGATGCTGGAACACAATCTCAAACACATTGAGCACAGCCTGCCGCATCTCTCTGAGCTGGCGCTGGGCGGTACGGCGGTGGGGACGGGGCTAAATACCCATCCGGAGTACGCGGTGCGCGTGGCGGAAGAGCTGGCCGCGATCACCGGACAACCGTTTGTTACCGCGCCCAATAAGTTTGAAGCGCTGGCAACCTGTGATGCGCTGGTTCACACGCATGGTGCGCTGAAAGGGCTGGCGGCATCCCTGATGAAAATCGCCAACGATGTGCGCTGGCTGGCCTCTGGCCCGCGCTGCGGCATTGGTGAAATCAGCATCCCGGAAAACGAACCGGGTAGCTCCATTATGCCGGGCAAAGTGAACCCGACGCAGTGTGAAGCCATGACTATGCTCTGCTGTCAGGTGCTGGGAAATGACGTGGCCGTCAACATGGGCGGTGCGTCAGGCAATTTCGAGCTGAACGTCTATCGTCCGATGGTTATCCACAATGTGCTTCAGTCTGTGCGTCTGCTGGCGGACGGCATGGAGAGTTTCAACGCGCATTGCGCCTCCGGCATTGAGCCGAACCGCGAGCGAATCAGCCAGTTGCTCAATGAGTCGCTGATGCTGGTGACCGCTCTCAATACCCACATCGGCTACGACAAAGCCGCTGAGATCGCCAAAAAGGCGCATAAAGAGGGGCTGACGCTGAAAGCCTCTGCGCTGGCGCTCGGCTACCTCACGGAAGCCGAGTTTGATGCCTGGGTTCGCCCTGAAGCGATGGTCGGCAGCCTGAAATAGTCACGTCGCCACATACAGGTGCAGCCGGGGAATAATCAGCTGCAGCGGCTGCGCCTGAGGCTTATAGCGATGCTGAACGTTTTCCGCATCGTAATTCAGCAGTTCGCCAATGTCCGGTACCACGGCGCCCTGATCGGCATCATAGAGCGCAATCAGCGGCGTTGGGCAGGCGTACTGGATCTGCTTTTGCTGGCCTGAATACCAGACGCGGGCGATAGGCTGCACCTTTACCGGGCGTTTAATCTTCAGGCGCGTTTCAGCGGGCAATGACGCGATGCTGTGATACTCCTGCTCCAGGCGCTCAATCCACTGCTCGCGCGACCACGGAGCCACGGTGCGCGGCGCTCTCAGGCTTTTTTCCAGCTGGGCCAGGATCTCGTCCCGGGTAAAGTTTTTGATAATGTGCTTGTTGGCCCAGCCGAAGCGAAGCGTGGCGGGCTGACGCAGTACCGTCAGCGTACGGTAGGCATTCAGGGTGATTAAACCCGGAAGCTGGCGGTGCACCCACTCAAAGCGGGCGGCTGGTGCCAGGCCTGACTCTTCGGTAATGATCTTTTCAAATGCCGCTTTCAGGGTATTGATGTGCGTAATCTGGGTTTCCAGCGCCTCACGGGTTCCGGCATCCGTTTGCAGGCAGATCACCCCCGGCAGGCGAACGGCCGCCTTGCTGCTGCGGTTTTCTGACTGCTGCTGAATAAACAGGCGACGATAGTGCTGTAGCGCCAGATCCCGCGCGGATTGACCGATATGCTGTTTGACGTCGATGGTTTGCAGCGGATCGTGCTCTGCGCCTTTCGCCACCTCCGGAAGGGTAAAGACCCGTGCGGCCAACAGGCGGCAGGCCTGCAGGCGCTCGGTCAGCGTTAACTGCTCATGCTCCATCTCCCGAAAGGTGCTGTTCAGCCTTTCGATAAGATCGTATGTCGCCATGTGAATCCCCATTAGTTACAACATACTCATGGTATAGCACAGCACACCGGGTCAGGCCAACGTGCGGTTAAGGTCAGGCAGGAACAGGAAGGGCGATGTTATGGTATACCGGCCAGCTAAAGCAGAAGCATGCGCCACCAAGTTCACTCTCCCCGCAATGCACCGTGCCATTCATCGCCTGCGCGATGGAGTGGACAATCGCCAGCCCCAGACCACACCCTCCCGTCGCACGGTCGCGGCTTGGATCGAGACGCACAAACGGTTCGAACACGGTCTCACGCGCGTCCGGGGCGATGCCGGGGCCATCGTCTTCCACCGTCAGACGGGCCTGGTTTCCCTGCAAGTCCAGGCCAATCCGCAGCGTGCTTTCGCTATAGCGCATGGCGTTGTTCATCAGATTATCCAGCACTCGCTCCATCAGACGCATGTCCAGCGCGCCGTAATCTCCCGGCGTGACGCGCGTTAACAGGGTGCGTTGCGGATTGACGCTCTGGACGTCATCAATATGCGTTCGTAACCACGCGGGCAGGTCCGGCGTACTGAGGTGCAGTTCATTTTGCGGACGGTCAAGGCGGGCGTAGGTCAGCAGCTCCTCAATGAGCGCTTCAAGCTGGCCGATGTCGCGGTTTAACGCCTGCGACTCTGCCGCCGTGAGGTTTTCGCTCATCTCCAGCCGATAGCGCAGCCGCACCAGCGGCGTACGCAGTTCATGAGCAATCCCGTCGATCAGCTGTTTTTTACTGGCAATCAGGGCATTGATATTATCGGCCATCTGGTTAAACGCCACGCCCAGACGTTCAAAGCTGGACCCGCTGTCAAAGTGAATACGCTCGGTAAGATGCCCCTCGCCAAAGCGCTGCGCGGCGGATTCCAGTTTCAGCATGTCCTGCCAGTGCGGGCGCATCCAGATAAAGACCGGGAAGGCGAGCGAAATGGCGATAAAGGCCATCAGGGCCATATCCAGCAGGCGCATCTGGTGCAGATAATAGAGATAGGGGACCGGCCCCACGGCCAGCACATAATGGCTGCGTGGAATGCGCTGGATAAAGGTGTATTTCTCATCCAGTGCCACGATATCCCCGTCACGCAGGCGCTGCATGGCGGGCGGATCTAAATCGAAATCCTTCAGCGGCTCGATGCGCAGATCGAACGACAGGTTCAAATCCAGCTCTTTTAAGGTTCTCGCCCAGTCATGTGGTGGAATTTCACGCAGTTCGCTGCGCATCAGATAAAGTGAGCTTTTCATCAGATCATCCAGCGACTGTCTGCCCGCACGTTCGGCAGTGAACTTATAGACCAGCCCGACCAGCATGGTCATCACCAGGAAGCAGACAAACAGCAAAAGATAAAACTGCACAAAAAGCTTTTTCATGAAATCCCACCGAAAAAACGATACATGCAGAATATACATGAAAAATCGCCCGGTGTTTTCACGTCTGCCGCAGGTGACAAACGTAATATCATGGCTGTGCAGAAGTACGTTACATAGCGTGTGTGCTTCTTTTGACCTTGGCGATAAACGTTTCTGTTACAGCCAGGCCTTCTGCTATGTGCACATCAATCACGGCGCTGCCGAATTCGTTAATTAAATCCAACAATATTTCGTAAGACTGAATCAGTTCCAGAAGATCAAAGAGGGCTTTTTGGTCGGCACACGAAGGGGAGGCTTGGTTAAGCGTTGCCTGATTCACAATCCATTCAAGATTGGTTTTGATGGCTTCTACGTCATGGTAGCTATACATATGTCATAGGCTTAAATCCTCATTTCAAGATTTTATGGGAGAGAGGTAGCGAAAGCGTCGCGATAAAAACGTTTATGTGGCGGGCCCGGTGCGAGCTCAAGAAGGAATGCAGGAAAAGTAATTATGGATTAGTTCGCTGGCTTAGCAAGTTAATTGTTGCGCAAACGGAGACATTAATGCGCGAAAGGAAAGGCATCGTCATGTCATGCCTTCATTTCGCGCAGGTTATGCTATTTTGCCAACACGATCAGGTTTCCCAGGCGTGCGGGGCGAACAGATAACCCTTGTTACGCACGGTTTTAATGCGGTACGGCTCGGTGGCGTTGTCCTGCAGTTTTTTACGCAGTCGCGAAATAGCCACGTCAACGCTGCGGTCCATTCCATCGTAACTTACGCCGCGCAGGTTTTTCAGCAGCGCGTCACGGTCCATAATCTGTCCGGCATGGGTGGCCAGCTCCCAGAGCAGGTCAAAATCGGCGGTGGAGAGGGCGATAAGCTCACCGGAAAGCAGGACCTGACGGTTAATGGGATCGATGGATAACGTGCCAAACCGCATCGCTTTATGCGGCGTCAGGGACTGCGCCGGCGCGTCGCGTTCACTGCTGGCGTGCTGACGCAAATGCAGGCGCAGACGGGCAAGCAAAACGGCAGGCGGCGTGGTTTTAAGAATGTAGTCATTGGCCCCCATCTCCAGCGACAGGATATGGTTCATATCGCTGTCCAGTGAGGTCAGCAGCACGATAGGGCCATCCCACTGAGCGCGCAGATCGCGGCACAGCGTCATCCCGTCTTTGCCGGGCAACATAATATCCAGCAGCACCAGATCCGGGTTTTCACGCACCACGACCTCTTCGGCGCGATCGCCGCGAGGCTCAACAATGACGTCCATATCATGTTTACCCAGATAAGCGGCGATCAATTGCCCCACTTCGGGCTCATCTTCAACATAAACAATCTTATTCATACAACGTCTGTTATCGCGAAAAATGCCAACATACACCGCGTAACCTTAACCTTCCATTAATCTTTCATAATTAACGTCAGTTCCGTTATTCTGGCTCTTATTGTTACTTGATTGTTATAGGAAAAAGCATGGGGCTGGTGATTAAAGCCACGCTGGGTGCGCTGGTGGTGTTACTGATTGGCGTACTGGCGAAAACCAAAAACTACTACATTGCCGGGCTGATTCCCCTGTTCCCGACGTTTGCGCTCATTGCACACTACATTGTTGCCTCGGAACGCGGCATTGAGGCGCTGCGCACGACCATTGTGTTTGGCATGTGGTCAATCATCCCTTACTTTCTCTACCTGTTATCCTTGTGGTATTTCACGGGCTTTCTGCGGCTTCCCCTGGCGCTGGGCGGGGCGGTGGTCTGCTGGGGGCTCAGCGCCTGGGTGCTGATTTTCTTCTGGAGCCGCTTCCACTAGCGCAGCGGTCGGCCGCCATCCACGGCAAAGGTTCTGCCGGTGACGTAACAGCTGGTGAGCAGATAATCGATTAGGTCGATCACCTCTTTCTCACCAGGGGCGATTTTCATCAGCGATTTATTCAGCGCCTGTTGACGATACTCGGCATCATCGCCTTCGTTGAATAAAATCATCGCCGGGGCGATGGCGTTCACCTTGACCTCTGGTGCCAGCTTGCGGGCAAAGGAGCGCGTCATATTATCCAGTGCGGCTTTACTCGCCGCGTAGGCGATATGCTTGTCGCTCCCGCGCTCCACCACATAATCGGTGAAATGAATAATGTCACCCGCGGCATGGCCGTGGCCGCGCAGCAGATCCTGCAGGGCATGGTTAAGCAGGTAGGGGGCATTAACGTGGATCTGCAGCATACAGGCGAGCGTCTCGCTGAGCGACGTACCGGGTTTTTCAGCAAGCCATGCGCTGGCGTTATGGATAATGGCCCGCAGACCATGGGTAGTCGACTTGACCGTATCCGCAAAGGCAAGAATGCCCTCGTCGGTGGAGAAATCTGCCTGAATGCAGGTCGCACCCGCTTTCCGTAGCCCGTCTATCGAGGGGTATTCCGTGCGATAGCTGACGATAACCGGATGGCGAAGGTTGAGAAAGTGATGGGCGAGGGCGAGGCCGATACGACGGCCTCCACCGGTAATCAGTATTGGGCGTTGCTGCGCAGTTCCCATCGTATTCTCCTTTTCAGTTCAACAATGGGAAAGGCAGGGCTATCCCATTAACATCCAGGTTGCCGGTACGGCAGCAACCAGTAACAGCCCGATGAGGGCCATTTCACGGCGTTTGAGTGCGTTCTCCAGCTGATGAGTCCGTCGGGCATAGATAAACACCAGCAGGCCCGGTGCATACAGCACCACCGACAGCAGCAGGTGCATAGGCCCGGAAGCATACAACAACCACAGGCCGTAAATACAGGCGCCGATCCCCACCGCATAATGCGCGGGTCGGGTGGCGATTTTTAACAGATACGCACCCACTAAGAAATAGGGTACCAGAATCATCTCCGAGGCGATGGTCAACAGGGTGTTATAGTCCGAACCTGTGAGCCAGATCAGCACCAGACAGACCTGAACACTGATATTCGTCAACCAGAGCGATGCTGACGGCGCACTGTTTTTATTCTGACGGGCAAACAGACGCGGGAACGCTTTGTGCGTGGCTGCCAGGAACGGTACTTCCGCCGCCATGATGGTCCAGCTGAGGTAGGCTCCGCAGACGGAGATAATCAGTCCCGCAGCAATCACCACGTCGCCCCAGCTACCGAGCATTTTCACCATCAATCCGGCCATGGACGGGTTACGCATTCCCGCCAGTTCCGGGCGAGCTACCACACCCAGTGACAGCAGCGTCACCAGCAGATAGACACCCAGCGCCGCCAGCACTGCCAGCAGCGTGGCGCGCCCCACGTCGCGCTTATTGCGCGCGCGGGCAGAGACCACCACCGCACCTTCAACACCAATGAATACCCACAGGGTGATCAGCATGGTGTTTTTCACCTGTTCCCAGACGGGGACGCCCAGCGCGAGGCCGGTGAAATCGAGTTTAAACACATCCAGACGGAATGCCATAAACGCCAGCACGATAAACAGCCCGAGCGGAACCAGTTTGGCCAGCGTCGCCACCAGGTTAATGCTCGCCGCTGTCTGGACGCCGCGCAAAATGAGCCAGTGTACGACCCATAGCAGCACCGACGCACCGACAATCGACTGCCAGGTGTTGCCGTCACCAAAGAGACGCAGCTCGGGCGTATCGGTAAAGAAACTGAGCGCCGAGAAGACAATAACCAGATAGGAGACGTTAGCGATCACCGCACACAGCCAGTAACCCCACGCGGAACAGAAGCCAATCAGTTCCCCAAAACCGGCCCGCGCGTAGGTGAAAATACCGCCATCGAGATCGGGACGAATACGGGTCAGCAGCAGCATGGCGAAGGCCAGCAGCAAAATGCCAACGCCGGTAATCCCCCAACCAATCAGCAGTGCGGCAGGGCTTGCAACGGCCGCCATATTCTGCGGTAAACTGAATACCCCCGCACCCAGCATTGAGCTTAAAACGAGTGCAGTTAAAGCACTCAGGCCAAGTTTCTTTTCCATTGGCTTCCTGTTATGAAAGGTCCAAATCCAGAATAATTATTTCGCACAGGCGCATAAAAATGGTGGATCACACTAAGGCGCGGGATTTTACGGAGTGTCACGAACGCATGCAATGATGTGTAGCAGAAATTCAAAAAAAGTAACAAAAAAGGCGGCATTACGCCGCCTTTGAGGAAGGGTTTTGTTACTTGTACAGATCGGCGCTGATGGTCATGTTGTTACCACGTTCCTGCCACTGGCGGGTGATGTGGTAGAACTTCGCCCCTTTCTTCGCCGCACGCTTCGCGACCTGATAAGAGACTTCCGTACCGTTGCCGTAGTTGCCGGTAAACTTGATGCTGTCGAACGGCACCATCTGCGCAGCGGTGGCGTTGTTCAGCTCTTCAACTTTGGTGCCGTCTGGCAGGGTAACGGAGTAACGGCCACCTTTCGTGGATTGCGTCTCAAAGAAACGGCCCACTTCAGCGCTTGGCGCTGCGGAGGTTGCTACGCCTGGAATTTCGACTTTCTTCGCTTCTTCGCCGCCTTTCGCTAATGCCGCGCGACCGGCTTCTGAATCAGCCGGGATGGCATCCGGGCTTTGCAGCACGCGTTTTTTCGCACCTTCTTTATAGATGAACGCGGTAATACGCTGGTTGCCACCCTGGTTAGCATCCACCTGACGCACGATGTAGAACGAGTAAGCCCCTTTCTGTTTCGCGGCTTTGGTGATGGCATCGTTCACTTCAGGCTGGCTGCGGTAGAAGCCCTGAACGGTAACGGTGTCATACGGTTCCAGCTCAATCGCCTGATCTTTAGGCAGTTCAACGACGCCGTTGATCACGCGGTTTTTCGGCGCGTCAGCTTTTGGCGCATTCTCTTTGTACAGCGCAATGGTCACGCGCTGGTTGCCGCTATTGCCTTGATCGGACTGGTCAAGCACGTAAAACGACGCTGCGCCGTTTTGATCAGCGGCTTTTGATGCGGCGGCAACAGCATCGCCAATAGAGTTGTAACGACCCACAATGACCGTCTGGTCAAAAGGTTTTAACGCTGCCGCTTGCTCCGGCGTTAACTCTGTCGCGGCATTCGCAGACAGGGCGGTCGCGGAAAGAAGTGCGGACGCCAGGAGTGTGTTCTTAAGCTTCATAAAAATAATCCTTCGCCTTGCGCAAACCATGTACTGGTATTGTTGTTAATTTGAGACGGTCCCGATTATGGCATTTAAAACCTGTCGCTGTCTGCGCCATTTTTCACAGCCTGTGCTCACAGGATGATCTGATTCGATAACATTTAGTGATATGTTGAAAAAACAGGCGTTTGACAAGCAAAAGTGATAAAGCTTATGACTTTTACAAGTTAATTTAATGTTAATAAGTTGATCTCTTATGGCGCTATATCATGTTTTTACCGCTTCGCTTGCGCGATTTATCGGTCCTGACAATGAATTTAAGGTAAATATCTCTGTCAGCGACGCGGATCACTTATTTTTCACAGATAAAGTAAGAAATAGTGTTTTCGGGCGGTAGATCGCGGGCGCTATTTTCAGTAGGTTATAGAAAGTTTGTTACTGTTTTATTTTCCGGGGTTAATCATCTTCTGCCGCTCTCACAATGGCGAAAATTGATACAACCTCGGGCATTTATCGACAAACCATCATCAAAAACCGATGGAAGGGAAAACTATGCGTATTGGGGTACCAAAAGAACGGTTTGCCAATGAAACCCGCGTAGCGGCAACACCAAAAACGGTGGAGCAACTGCTTAAACTGGGTTTTACCGTCGCCATTGAAAGCGGCGCGGGCAAACTGGCGAGTTTCGATGACGAGGCCTTTATTCAGGCTGGCGCGGACGTGGTGGACGGTGCTGAAGTCTGGCAGTCACCTGTTATTTTGAAGGTGAATGCGCCGGAAGAGAGTGAGATTGAACTGCTCAACCCTGGCACCACACTGGTGAGCTTCATCTGGCCTGCGCAAAACCCAGAGCTGATGGAGAAGCTGGCAGCGCGTGGCGTGACGGTAATGGCGATGGACTCCGTGCCGCGTATTTCGCGTGCGCAGTCTCTGGATGCACTGAGTTCAATGGCGAATATCGCGGGTTACCGTGCAATCGTTGAAGCCGCCCATGAATTCGGTCGTTTCTTTACCGGTCAGATCACCGCGGCAGGTAAAGTGCCACCGGCGAAAGTGATGGTGATTGGTGCAGGCGTGGCCGGCCTTGCGGCGATCGGTGCGGCAAACAGTCTGGGCGCTATCGTGCGCGCGTTTGACACCCGTCCGGAAGTGAAGGAGCAGGTTCAAAGTATGGGCGCCGAGTTCCTTGAACTGGACTTCAAGGAAGAAGCGGGCAGCGGTGATGGTTATGCGAAGGTCATGTCCGAAGCCTTTATCAAAGCGGAAATGGCACTCTTTGCCGCTCAGGCTAAAGAGGTGGACATCATTGTTACCACCGCGCTGATCCCGGGTAAACCGGCACCGAAGCTGATCACCCGTGAGATGGTCGACTCCATGAAGCCGGGCAGCGTGATTGTCGATCTGGCGGCGCAAAACGGCGGCAACTGTGAATATACCGTGCCGAATCAGATTTCCACCACTGCCAACGGTGTGAAGGTGATCGGCTACACCGACCTGCCAGGTCGCCTGCCAACGCAGTCTTCTCAGCTGTACGGCACTAACCTCGTTAACCTGCTGAAACTGCTCTGCAAAGAGAAAGACGGCAATATCACCGTTGATTTTGACGATGTGGTTGTGCGCGGCGTTACCGTAGTCCGCGAAGGTGAAATCACCTGGCCTGCGCCGCCGATTCAGGTTTCCGCCCAGCCTCAGGCTGCACCGAAAGCAGCGCCAGAGCCAACAGAGCCTGCTAAACCGGCGTCCCCGTGGCGTAAATACGCGCTCATGGCGCTGGCGATTATTCTGTTTGGCTGGCTGGCCGATGTCGCGCCAAAAGAGTTCCTCGGCCACTTTACCGTCTTCGCGCTCTCCTGCGTGGTGGGTTACTACGTGGTATGGAACGTCTCCCATGCGCTGCATACGCCATTGATGTCGGTCACCAACGCCATCTCCGGGATTATCGTGGTCGGGGCGTTACTGCAGATTGGCCACGGCGGCTGGATTAGCTTCCTGAGCTTTGTCGCGGTACTGATCGCCAGTATCAATATTTTCGGTGGTTTCACCGTGACTCAGCGCATGCTGAAAATGTTTCGTAAAGGCTAAGGGGTAGCATATGTCTGGAGGATTAGTGACAGCCGCATACATTGTTGCTGCAATCCTGTTTATTTTCAGTCTGGCGGGACTTTCCAAACACGAAACGTCTCAGCAGGGTAATAACTTTGGTATCGCCGGGATGGCGATTGCGCTGATTGCCACCATCTTCGGACCCGATACCGGCAACGTTGCCTGGATCCTGGTGGCGATGATCATCGGCGGGGCGATTGGTATTCGTCTGGCAAAACGCGTTGAAATGACCGAGATGCCGGAGCTGGTGGCGATCCTGCACAGCTTCGTGGGTCTGGCGGCGGTGCTGGTGGGCTTCAACAGCTACCTGTACCACGAACCAGGTATGGAGCCCATTCTGGTCAACATTCATCTGACCGAAGTGTTCCTGGGCATCTTCATCGGTGCGGTGACCTTCACTGGCTCAATTGTGGCGTTCGGCAAACTGCGCGGTAAGATTTCTTCTAAACCGCTGATGCTGCCTAATCGTCATAAGCTGAATCTGGCGGCGCTGGTGGTGTCGTTTGTGCTGCTGGTGGTCTTCGTGCGTACCGAAAGCGTCGGTCTGCAGGTACTGGCGTTACTGGTGATGACCATCATTGCCCTGGCGTTCGGCTGGCACCTGGTGGCGTCCATCGGTGGGGCAGATATGCCTGTTGTTGTGTCAATGCTCAACTCCTACTCCGGTTGGGCAGCCGCGGCGGCTGGTTT
This sequence comes from Enterobacter sp. WCHEn045836, assembly GCF_003965585.1. NCBI lineage: Bacteria > Pseudomonadati > Pseudomonadota > Gammaproteobacteria > Enterobacterales > Enterobacteriaceae > Enterobacter > Enterobacter sp. WCHEn045836. The sequence continues at coordinate 80,912 of NZ_RXPT01000007.1, read as the reverse complement.
TATGCTGAGCAATGACCTGTTGATCGTCACCGGTGCGCTGGTGGGCTCTTCCGGTGCGATCCTGTCCTACATCATGTGTAAGGCGATGAACCGTTCGTTCATCAGCGTTATCGCCGGCGGTTTTGGCTCTGACGGCTCCTCGACCGGTTCTGACGAAGAAGTGGGTGAGCACCGTGAGATCAGCGCAGAAGATACGGCTGAGATGCTGAAAAACTCGCATTCGGTCATTATCACCCCAGGCTATGGCATGGCGGTGGCGCAGGCGCAGTATCCGGTTGCTGAAATCACCGAGAAGCTGCGCGCGCGCGGCATCAAGGTGCGCTTTGGTATTCACCCGGTAGCAGGGCGTCTGCCAGGCCACATGAACGTGCTGCTGGCGGAAGCGAAAGTACCTTACGACATCGTGCTGGAGATGGACGAGATCAACGATGATTTCGCCGACACCGACACCGTCCTGGTTATCGGGGCTAACGACACCGTTAACCCGGCGGCACAGGATGACCCACGTAGTCCAATCGCCGGGATGCCGGTTCTGGAAGTGTGGAAGGCGCAGAACGTCATTGTCTTCAAACGCTCCATGAACACCGGCTATGCCGGGGTTCAGAACCCGCTGTTCTTCAAAGAGAACACCCACATGCTGTTTGGCGATGCCAAAGCCAGCGTGGATGCGATTCTGAAATCACTCTGAGGGTGTAAAGCCCGGTGGCGCAAGCTTACCGGGCCTACCCAACCCGTAGGCCGGGCAAGGCGACGCCGCCATCCGGCAAAAAAAACCGCCGGTTCTCCGACGGTTTTTTTCATCTTACGGGTTAATCGTCTTCCGGGTCATCCAGCTCAACCGGTGTCTGATACTCATCCGGCTTGATGACCAGCAGGTCGCAGCGCAGATGATCGATCACCTGTTCGGCAGTATTGCCCAGGAACGCGGCAGAAATACCGGTCCGGCCGATGGTGCCCAGCACCACAATCCCTGCCTGCAGATGTTCTGCTAAATCCGGGATCACCTCTTCAGGTAACCCTTTCTCGACATGTGTCATGTTCTCATCGATGCTGAACTTCTGGCGCAGCGCTTTCATGGCCAGCAGGTGCTGACCGCGGATAGCGTCGTTGTACACGCTTGGGTCGAATTCTGGCAGTTCGATGGCAATATTGATGGGGGTAACCGGGTAAGCACCGACCAGATGCACCTCAGTGTGGTTAACCTGCTCAGCAAGCAGCAGCGTCTCTTTGACCAGCTTTTCATTCAGCGAATTGTGATAATCCTCTTCGCTTGCCAGGTTTACTGCCACGACGGCTTTGCCGCCTTCAGGCCACGGCTGATCTTTCACCATCCAGACCGGACACGGGCATTTACGCAGCAGGTGCCAGTCTGTCGGCGTGAAGATCACCGATTCCAGCTTGTCGTGCTGGTGCGCCATTTTCAGCAGCAGATCGTGCCCACCGGCGACCACCTCCTGGATGATCGCTTCGAAGGGGCGGTTATGCCAGACCACTTTTATATCGATAGGAATACCCGCTTCCAGGTAGTACTTGGCCTGTTCGCGGATCCACGCGGTACGTTGGCTGATCACTCCCTGACGCATAGCGGTACGCTCGTCAGGCGACAGAAGGGTGGTCATCTCATACGAGAAGTCATAGATCGGCAAAAACGCTTTGATTTTGCCACCAATCCGTTGATGTAAATACACAGCACGTCGTAATGCCGGCTGATCGTCCTGATTAGGATCGATAGCTACCAGCATGTTTTGATACTTTGCCATACAGGTCTCCTTACTACTGTCACCACAGTCTGTAATTAAAAGAGTAACCTATATATCCTGAATGAAACAGAGGTGGGGTTTTGCCAGATCAATAATTCATGAAAATTTATCAGAAGAACAGCACCGTCGTGGTCACCGCGATAAACGCGATCAACAGCAGGACCATCACCACGATGGCAAACGTGGTCGAGTCCTGTACGTAAGTTTTTTCCTCTCCCTTCATCGGGCCGACAAGCATGATCCAGATGAAAATGAAGGTCACGGAGGCAATAACAACTGAAACGAAAAATAAACTTTCTCTCAATTTAACCTCAACGAGAACCTTTCAGCAGCGGGGGATGTCTGTCGCAGGGGCGGGAAGTGGTGTGCTTACCTGCCAGACCAATAAATCATAAAAATTTATCGGCCTGGCATCAATCATTCGTGGGCTTTATGCCACGTTGCGGGCATGGCCGGCAAGAACAGCCAGCGCTTCACCGTTTTCGATGGTGATGTATTTACCTTTAACGGCCAGCATGCCGCTTTTCTGGAAACGCCCCAGAAGACGGCTGATGGTTTCCACGGTCAGGCCCAGGTAGTTACCAATATCGCCACGGGTCATGGTGAGACGGAACTCACGCGGAGAGAAACCACGCTCTGCGAAGCGGCGGGAGAGGTTGTAGATAAACGCGGCCAGGCGCTCTTCGGCGTTCTTTTTGGACAGCAGCAGGATCATGTCCTGATCGCCTTTGATCTCACAGCTCATCAGACGCATCATCTGCTGACGCAGATTCGGCATTTTACCTGACAGATCGTCCAGCGTTTCAAACGGGATTTCGCAGACCATTGAGGTTTCCAGCGCCTGAGCAAAGCTCGGGTGATGGCCCGTCCCGATGGCGTCAAAGCCGACCAGGTCACCCGCCAGATGGAAGCCGGTGATCTGCTCATCACCCTGTTCGGTGATGGTGTAGCTTTTGATGGTGCCAGAACGGATAGCATAGAGCGACTTCAGTTCGTCTCCGGCTTTAAACAGCGTCTGCCCTTTCTGAATAGGCTTTTTGCGCTCGATGATATTATCAAGCTGATCAAGTTCATGCTCATTCAGGGTAAACGGGATACAGAGCTGGCTGATGCTGCAATCCTGGCAATGGATAGCACAACCGCCAGACTGAATGCGTCGTATAATTCGCTTTTCCGGGATCATAGGTTTGCTCAAGCCTTAATTGATATTGGTCAATTTTAACATCTTTTTGGTAAGTACGTAAGCCTGGCAAACCATCAATAAGGACAAGAGACGGCAACGTGTTGCCATCTTCTTGAAATTCCACAGCTTGATTATGGATTTTTAGCCTAACCGGAAGAAAATTAAGCACAAAAAGCCTGGGAATTACAGCAAGAGATACCCCTCGTGACGCAGTAACCACTCCTTGCGCTGTACGCCACCGGCATAGCCGGTCATGGTGCCGTTGCGGCCGATCACACGATGGCAGGGCACCACGATACTGACAGGATTAGAACCGTTCGCGGCACCCACCGCTCGCGCCGCGCCCGCGCGGCCTAACTGCTCTGCGAGCTGACCGTAGTGCATGACCTGGCCACACGGAATATCGCGTAGCGCCTGCCAGACTTCGCGCTGGAATGGCGTACCGGCCGTGGCGGTCGGCAGGTCATTGATGATGCTGAGATCGCCCTCGAAGTACGCCGCCAGCTTGTCGCTCAGTCCACCCGGGTTGTTGGCGCTGATTCGCTCAAACCCCTGGGCGCGGTAATGGATGTTGAGCAGCTCTTCCATACGGTTGCTGTGCTCTTCCCATTCCACGGCGCGCAGTTGGAACTGCTCGTCCGCGATAACCCACAATGGCCCAAGCGGCGTTGCAATTTTATCTTCGAGTAATCTCAGCATCGTCGTTCCTTTAATTCAGCCTCGGGTAGATCCCCGGTCCAATCGGCAGGCCGACAAGATACCACGCCACCAACATCACCAGCCATACCCCTAAAAAGATAAGCGGATAGGGTAAAACCAGCGAATAGTAGGTACCCAGCTTCGCCTCCGGTTTATAGCGCTGCAGGAAGCCCAAAAACAGCGGCACAAACGGCGAAACCGGCGCCAGCGGGATCACCGAGGAGTCGGCGATACGAAACAGGATCTGCGCAAAGGCCGGATGGAAGCCCAGCATCATAAACATCGGTACGAAGATAGGCGCCAGAATCGACCAGATGGCGGATCCACTGGCGATAAACATACACAGCAGTGACGACAACAGCGCCAGACCGACAAATGCCGGGACGCCGCTTAAGCCGGCGGCTTCCAGCGCATCGGTCAGGCCAACGGCCATAAATTTGCCCATGTTGCTCCAGTTAAACATGGCGACGAACTGGGCCAGCGGGAAGACCATCACGATAAAGCCCGCCATCTCCTTCATCGGCTCAATCATCAACTGTGGCAGATCGGCCTGGCGGCGGATTTTGCCGGTGGCGATGCCATACGCGAGCGACACGACAAAGAAAAACAGAATGATCAGCGGCACAATGCCCTGAATAAACGGCGAGGGCAGAACGGTATGTTTCACCGGGTCGCGCAGGATACCGTTCTCTGGCACCACCATCAGCGCCACCATCGCGATAAATACCAGCGAGACTACCCCGGCGACGCGCAGGCCAACGCGTTGCTCTTTGCTCAGCGTTTCCAGCTTTTCGTCACTACGGACTTCCCATTTCCCTAACCGCGGCTCGATGAGCTTATCGGTAATCAGCCCGCCAACAAGCGTCAGGACGATCACCGAACTGGCCATAAAGTACCAGTTGTCGATCACGCTGACGTGCATGGCCGCATCGATTGTTTTCGCCGCCTCAGTGCTAATACCCGAAAGCAGGACATCGGTGGTGACAATCAGCAGATTGGCAGTGAAACCGCATCCTACACCGGCAATGGCCGACAGCAGACCCGCCACGGGGTGACGCCCGACGGCGAGGAAGATCAGTGCCCCCATCGGCGGCATGATCACCAGCGCGGCATCGGAAGAGATGTGGCTGAAAAACGCGATAAACAGCACCATATAGCTGGCGTAGCGTGCGCTGACGTGAGAGGCCATTTTCACCATCAGCGCGGGGAGCAGGCCAACACGCTCAGCCAGACCGGCCCCCAGCACCAGCGCCAGAATGGCGCCCAGCGGCGCAAAACCGCTGAAGTTTTTAATCACATTCGGTAAAAACCAGTGCAACCCTTCAATGCTCAGCAGGTTCTTTACGCTTACCATGCTGCCATCGGCCGGGCTGCGCACGCTCACCCCTAAGGCGGACAGCACGGCTGTCGCCACCATCAAAACCACGATCAACCAGATAAAAAGCAGGAAAGGATGTGGCACTTTATTACCGATCCTTTCAACCCAGCCATAGAGCTTACCGGATGGGGAATGCGAAGGTATGGATGACATACTCATGGGCGTTCCTCGGGACTGTTGTGTTGTTGTGTTGTGTTTTTTTATTTTAAAGGTGACGGTGTCACGCCCTGTGGGATCGGACACACGTACGGTTTTTCTTGTACTTGTTGTTCAAACTCTTCACGGCATTTTTTCAGCAGCGCTGCATCCTGTAGCAGATTCAGCGCGGTGGCGCCCATCACTTTTCCGGCCAGCAGCATGCCTTTATGGGCAATGGACGTTCGCCCCTGCGCCACCAGTTGCCAGGTGTGCAGCGGTGTGCCGACGGTAAAGCAGGGGCTGAAACACTGGGCGACGGGCATCTTCCAGCTCACATCACCCACGTCCGTTGAGCCTGCCAGCACGTTGTCGGTGATGGCGTAAGGCGCGACCTCGTCCACCAGCAGGGTCTCCTGGTGGCGGCGGGCAAAGGCTTTACCTTCATCACCCCCGGTTGCGGCAATATTCTTCAGGCTGTTTTGCAGATCGTTTGGCGTCAGGGTGGTGCGGATCTCCCGGGCAAAGGCGCGTTCTTCCTCCGTCCAGGCTGGCGTACCGTAATGCTGCAGGGCGCGATACATCGCTGCTTCCAGCGTGCGGTTTGGCAGGTAGCTGGAGCAGGCTTTATCAAAGCGACACTCAACGCTGGTCTCGGTCATCAACGCCGCACCCTGAGCAATCTTCTCAATCCGCGCGTAGATTTGCTGCGCGTCGGCCATCTCCGGGGCGCGGATCAGGTACAGCACTTCGGCCTGCGCCTGTACCACGTTGGGGGAGATGCCGCCGGTATCGGTAATGGCGTAATGGACGCGCGCTTTCTCAATAATATGTTCGTTGAGGAAGTTCGTGCCGGTGGTCATCAGCGTCACTGCATCCAGAGCGCTGCGCCCCAGATGCGGAGAATTAGCCGCGTGCGCCGCCACGCCCTTAAAGCGCCAGGCGGCCTGGATATTGGCCAGCGTACTAACGTTAAACATGCCGGCAAACGCTTCCGGATGCCAGGTGACCGCGGCGTCAACGTCGTCAAACAGGCCCTCACGAACCATAAACGTTTTACCGGAGCCGCCTTCTTCGCCGGGGCAGCCATAAAAACGCACGGTTCCACGCCCGCCGTGCTGCTCCAGCCAGCTTTTCACCGCAACGGCACCCGCCAACGCCGCGGTGCCGAGCAGGTTATGTCCGCAGCCGTGGCCATTAGCACCGGGCGTGGTGGCGTGTGCCGTCGCGCAGTGTGCCTGCTGGCTTAATTCGGCCAGGGCGTCATATTCGCCGAGCAGGGCAATTACCGGTGTACCGCTGCCGAAGCTGGCGATAAAGGGATTCGGAATTCCGCCGGCCTCACGGGTCAGGGTGAAGCCTTCCGCTTCCAGCGCGCTGGCCAGCCGCTCTGCGGACCAGAACTCTTCAAAGCGGGTTTCCGGATGATCCCAGATTTCGTCGGCAATGTCGGTGAACGTCCGACATCGCGTGTCGATTGCATCGGCAATAAAAGCGTAGTTCTCCTGCATTACACACCTCGCGTCCAGGGGAAATTCAGCGCAGTGCGCGCCAGCGTTTCGATAGCGACGGTCATGACGCGCTCATCAAAGTCGAATTTTTCATTGTGATGTCCGGCGCTCAAATCGGTGCCAAACACCATGTAGGAGGCCATGCCGCCGTTTTCCTGCACGCGAGCCATCATCAGCGTGGCGTCTTCGGAGCCGGCCGGGGCTTTGACCTTATCAATGGCCTGTTCCACACCGGGCACCTGGCTTGCCTGCTGGCGCAGATAATCCACCCAGGCAGGTGTCGGAGCGCTGGCGGTGGCAGCCCCCATCAGACGCATCTCAGCCGTCACGCCGTACAGCGCGGCGGCACCGGTAATGACGGATTGTGCGCGTTCGAACACATACTGATTGATCGCCTCGCTCTCGCCACGGGTTTCGACCTTAAGCAGGGCATGGGCGGGCACCACGTTGCGCCCGCTGCCGGCCTGCATCACTCCCACATTCACCCGGGAAGCCCCTTCGCTGTGTGGCGCAATGCTGTGCAGCGCGAGCGCGGCCTGGGCGGCGGCGAGCAGGGCGTTACGGCCTTCTTCCGGTTTACCGCCCGCGTGTGCGGCGACGCCGGTGAACGTCACGTCAAACTTGGTTGTCGCCATAAAGTTATCGCTGCCGCAGATCACCGTCCCGGCAGGCACCCCGGTACCAATGTGAATGGCGGTGAAATAGTCCACCCCGTCCAGTGCCCCGGCGGCCACCATGGCGCGTGCGCCGCGTGTGCCTTCTTCTGCTGGCTGGAAGATCAGTTTGATGGTGCCGTTCAGCTGCGCTTTGCTGCGCATGAGCACGTGCGCCAGCCCAAGGCCAATCGTGGTGTGGCCGTCGTGCGCACAGGCGTGCATCATGCCCGGATTGCAGGAGGCAAAGCCGTCGCGGAACGGGCGATGGCTGTCGTCAAGCGCTTCACCCAGGTCGAGGGCGTCCATGTCCACGCGAAACGCCAGCGTCGGGCCAGGACGGCCGGTATTCAGTGTGGCAACCAGGCCGGTGAAGCCGCCTTCAAACGGTGCGAGCCATTTTTCGGGCGCGCCCTGCGCCCGGGCGCGGGCAAATTCTCGCGTCAGGGTGGCGTTATCCGGCAACCCCATACGGCTTTCGGCATCCACCACGTCGCGGCCCATCGCCAGGTCATACCCCAGGTGGTCCAGGATTTCCGCGACCTTCGCGGCAGTCCGAAATTCCACCCAGCCGGATTCGGCAAAATGGTGAAAATCGCGACGCCATGCGCTCAGTTGCGGGGCTAAGGTCTGGATGTACTGCGCCAGTGAGTCCATATCTGTTCCTGTCATCATTAAAATATGTGAACTGCTTCACGCTGTGATAGTTTTTACTTATCACTAACCGATTTTTCACAGTTTTAACCGTTCAGGAATTACCCTCGCACATCCCTTTCCATTAAAGTAGATGACAGTTTCTTTACTCTGATAAACAACGGTTATCGGTCGGGCTATGTCATTTCAGATTAAATTTCATCAAATTCGGGCGTTCGTTGAAGTGGCGCGTCAGGGCAGCATTCGCGGCGCCAGCAGGACGTTGAATCTGTCGCAACCGGCGTTGACCAAATCGATCAAAGAGCTGGAAGAGGGTATGGCGGCGCAGCTCTTTGTACGCCGCAGTAAAGGCGTGGCGTTGACTGAGTGTGGTGAAGGCTTCTATCAGCGCGCCAGGCTGATTCTGGAAGAGCTGCGCGCGGCGCAGGATGACATTCGTCAGCGGCAGGGCGAGCTGGCCGGGCAGATCAATATCGGTATGGGGGCGAGTATTTCACGAAGCCTGATGCCCGCGGTGATCACCCGCTTTCATGCTCAGCATCCGCAGGTCAAGGTGCGGATTATGGAAGGGCAACTGGTATCGATGATCAATGAATTACGCCAGGGCGAACTGGATTTCACCATCAATACCTATTATCAGGGGCCTTACGATCATGAATTTACGTTTGAAAAGCTATTAGAAAAACCGTTTGCTGTATTTTGTCGGGAGGGGCATCCGGCGACGGGAGCAACCTCCATTAACGATCTGCTGCATTATAACTGGACCATGCCCACCCCGCGGGGAAGTTATTATAAGCAGTTAGAGGATGTATTTAGCCACCGCTCGCAAATACCCCGTATCGGCGTGGTATGCGAAACCTTTTCGTCGTGTATTAGCCTTGTCGCACAAAGCGATTTTTTAAGCATATTGCCGCAGGAGTTGGGCTGTGACCCACTGTTGGCGGGGCGTCTGGTCATGCTGCCGGTTGTCGAATCACTTCCAAAAGCGGCTTATTATTTAATTCAGCGCCGGGATTCCCGTCAGACTCCGCTTACCGAATCGTTAATTACGCAATTCAGACGAGAGGCGCGGAAAATAACCGCGGCATGAAAAATCATTTATAAAAAAACAGAGTCTGTCCGACATCAGACAGACCCTACAGTACACACAGCAGTGCGTCCTTTCGCAGATCCTGGATGTTATATCCATGGGGCAGGTTAATGTAGTTATAACAGCTTTCTCTCAAAATGAAAGGCGGTTGAGTGATTGATTTCATGAAATTTTAACGCAAATCGATGGTTTTATTTTTGCTGAAACTTAAGTTAAGTGGCAATTAAATTTATGCGGACATTGTTATCGCTTTTCATCAGGTTAATATCAGGCCCACCATCAGCGGGATAGCGGTTGTTGAGGCCTATTCCCCGCGAAGGTATAGTACAGACTCAGATGTAGCCGGAGGATTTCCATGAACCCTGACGACAAATCACTGTTTCTTGACGCCATGGAGGATGTCCAGCCCCTGAAGCGCTGCGCAGATATTCACTGGCAGCCGAGCCGCAATACGCGGGCGCGCCAGGAGATTGATGCCGAGCAGCTGGATAACTTCCTGACCCTGGGTTTTCTGGAACTTCTGCCCCTGGATGAGCCGCTGGCGTTCCAGCGTGAAGGGGTACAACAGGGCGTAATGGATAAGCTGCGTTCCGGGAAATACTCCCGCCAGGCCAGCCTGAACCTGTTACGTCAGCCTGCCGAGCGTTGCCGCCAGATGCTGTACGCCTTTATTCGCCAGGCCGGACGCGACGGATTACGTAATTTAATTATCATTCATGGAAAAGGGCGCGAACAGAATGCTCATCCCAACGTGGTGCGTAGCTATCTGGCGCGCTGGTTAACCGAGTTTGAGGAAGTGCAGGCCTTCTGCGTGGCGCTGCCGCATCACGGCGGCAGCGGGGCCTGTTATGTTTCACTGCGAAAATCCGACGACGCAAAACAGGAGAACTGGGAACGGCACGCCAAGCGCAGCCGTTAACGGGCCGTGGCGGGCGATATTCTCGCCCGCACAGCACTCAGAACGTTTCCCAGTTGCTGTCGGTGGCGGTGCTTGCCGTGGCCGGGCGCAACAGCTGCGGTGTTTTCACATTTGTTGGGCGGGGGGCAGCGGCCTGTTGTTTGCCGCTCAGACGAAACGCCGCCACCGCCTGGCGCAGCTGTTCGGACTGATCTTCCAGCGCTGCTGCCGCCGTGGCGGACTGCTGTACCAGCGCGGCGTTTTGCTGGGTGACGCTGTCCATCTGCGAAACGGCCAGACTCACCTGTTCAATACCGCGGCTCTGCTCATCAGACGCAGACGAAATCTCGCCCATAATATCGGTCACGCGGGTCACTGCCGCCACAATTTCTTTCATCGTTGCACCGGCTTCGCTAACCTGTTCAGAGCCGGTATTCACGCGGCTGACAGAGTTCTCGATAAGGCCCTTGATCTCTTTTGCCGCCTGCGCGCTGCGGCTCGCGAGAGTACGCACTTCCCCGGCAACTACCGCAAAGCCACGACCTTGTTCCCCGGCGCGTGCGGCTTCTACCGCGGCGTTCAGCGCCAGAATGTTGGTCTGGAAGGCAATGCTGTCAATCACGCCGGTGATGTGGGCGATTTGCTGCGAACTGTCGGCAATTTCCGTCATTGTGCGGACAACGTTATCCACCACATGACCGCCGCGCGCCGCTGTTTCAGACGCGTTCTTCGCCAGCAGGGTCGCCTGACGGGCGTTGTCGGAGTTCTGTTTCACCGTTGCGGTCAGCTCTTCCATGCTGGCAGCGGTCTCTTCCAGCGAGGCGGCCTGTTCTTCCGTACGGGCGGAAAGATCGTTACTTCCGGCAGCAATTTCGCCTGCGCCGGTGTAGATGGAGTCGGTACTACCGCGTACGGCGCTGACCGTGGTAACCAGAGATTGCTGCATCTCATGCAGACCGGCCGCCAGCTGGCCCATCTCATTGCGGCCAGAGAGGGTGATATCCTGCGTCAGATCGCCCGCCGCAATGGTGCGAATATGGTTCATAATGGTTTTCAGCGGTTTTAACAGCAGGTGCTGTAAACCCTGCCAGATCACCACCAGCACGGCGATAACGGCCAGGAAAATTGCCGCCAGCGTCCACTGCATCTGGGTAAAGCTGCTCTGGTTCTCTTCGGTAGCGGCTTTCAGCAGGGTATTGTTCTCGGCACGCCAGCGGTTATAGACCGCTTCCATAGCGTCCTGCGCCTGCTGCGCATCCAGATCGCCATAGGCCTGGTAGTTGTCGGCACGCAGATACTCAATCGACAGACGCATCACTTCATGCATCTGATTCCAGGATTTCAGCATCTCGTCGGTTAGCGCCGCATTCTGGCCGTTAACCTGCGGCAGGGCCTGCCACTGTTTGTTATAGGCTTCAGCTTTAGCCAGAGAGTCGCCCGCGGTGCCAAGCAGTTTGTTGATCGCCTCCAGGGACGCCGGATCGCGCTGATTTTTCAGGTAGCGGATCGCCACTCGCGTCACGGTGACGCGCGTTTTGATAAGGGTGTTAACGCTGTCGCTCAGGCTCTCCTGCTGGGCATTAAGCACCCCGGAGTTCTGGAAGTTATGGCGATCGTTGCTGACGGCAGAGTAGAACAACCCTCCCGTGACAACTTGCAGCAGGCAGAATATGGTGAGAGCAAAGATAATTCCGGTAATCACGTGCAGATTTTTCAGCATAGCGGTCGTCCGTAAGAAAGTGCAGGGGTACACAAATACTATCGTCGTAGGGAATTTAAACTTTAATTTAACTCGCGCTTAACTAAGGGTTCCCGACAGGAACCTGTTGTAAATCCGGATCATTTAGATGAGGAAGGTGAACATGAGCAGCATTGATAAAAGCGGGACATTCGCGCTCGGGACGCGAACGGTAAAACGACTGGGTTACGGCGCGATGCAGCTTGCCGGGCCGGGCGTTTTTGGGCCACCGAAGGACAAAAATGCCGCGCTGGAGGTGCTCCGGGAAGCCGTGGCGGCGGGCGTGAATCATATCGATACCAGCGATTTTTATGGTCCGCATGTGACTAACCAGCTGATCCGTGAGGCGCTGCATCCGTACCGGGACGATCTGACCCTCGTCACCAAAATTGGTGCGCGCCGCGACGATAAAGGTGCCTGGCTGCCGGCCTTTTCCTCGCAGGAGCTGACCCGGGCGGTGCATGACAACCTGCGTAATCTGCAGCTGGATGTGCTGGACGTGGTTAACCTGCGGATTATGTTTAGCGCACACGGACCGGCGGAAGGCTCGATCGCTGAACCGCTGTCCACCCTGGCCGAGCTACAGCAGCAAGGGCTGGTGCGACATATTGGTCTGAGCAATGTCACGGCCACGCAGGTTGCCGAGGCGCAGAAGATGGTACCCGTGGTGTGTGTGCAAAACATGTACAACATCGTGAACCGGAGTGACGATGCGCTGGTGGATTCGCTTGCGCAGCAGGGGATTGCCTATGTGCCATTCTTCCCGCTGGGCGGTTTTACGCCGTTGCAATCTTCCGGGCTGCAGGCGGTGGCGGACGACCTGGGGGCGACACCGATGCAGGTTGCGCTGGCCTGGCTGCTGCAACGTTCTCCGAACATTCTGCTGATCCCGGGAACCTCTTCCGTGGCGCATCTGCGGCAAAACCTCGCGGCAGGTGAGCTGGTGTTACCGCCTGACGCACTGGCTACGCTGAATGCGCTGGTGTAATCACGCATAAAAAAGCCCGGAGGGATCCGGGCTTTGTTATTTAACGACTGGCAAATCGGAATAGCGCGTGGTGTAGCAGGGCGACAGCATATCCCGCTTCATCGCCCAGGATTTCACCGCCCCCTGGCCCGCAAACCACACAGACCCCCGGCCTGAACGGTTAAGGCGGTCGATAACCTGCATCAGGGCTGTGCTGTCTGGCCGCGGTGGGTGTTCATCGAACAGGCTAAGCTGTGCCACGCCCTGACTGAAAAAGTCACTGAGCATGACGCCTGCTTTCATATAGCGATGCCCCTCTTTCCAGATTCGGTTCAATGACTCGATAGCTACCCTGATAATATCCCGCGTATCGTTGGTGGGGATCGTCAGCTTGCCGGAGGCCTGGTTACCATAAAAAACCTCATCCTCTGCATGCGGGCTGGTGCGAATAAACACGCTGATATAGCAGCAAAACTGTTTCTCTTCGCGCAGCTTCTCGGCGGCGCGTTCCGCATAGGCGCAGATCGCCTGGTGCATATCGTCATACCGGGTGATACGGCTGCCGAAGGAGCGGCTGCAGATGATTTGTTGCTTTGTTGGCGAAAACTCTTCCAGCGCCAGACACGGTTCACCGCGTAACTCGCGGGCAGTTCTTTCCAGCACGACATTGAAGTGTTTACGGATCACCCAGCTTGAACATTCCGCCAGATGCAGGGCAGACTCGATCCCCATCAGATTCAGTTTTTTGCTGATCCTGCGCCCGACGCCCCACACTTCGCTGACCGGTACCAGTGACAGCAGTTTACGCTGACGATCGATATTCGATAAATCCACCACGCCGTTGGTTTTCTTCCAGGTTTTGGCGGCATGGTTAGCCAGCTTGGCTAAGGTTTTGGTGGGCGCAATGCCCACCCCAACCAGCAGTCCGGTCTCTTTGTACAGGCGCTGGCGGATTTCCTGCCCGAACGCCTCCAGACTCATACAGTGGCTGATGCCCGTCAGATCCAGAAAGGCTTCATCAATCGAGTAGATCTCCACTCTCGGGGCCATCTCTTCAAGGATGGTCATCACCCGGCGGCTCATATCCGCATACAGCGCATAATTGGAGCTAAAGACGTGTACCTTCTGGCGTCTCAGCTCATCCTTCAGCTTGAAGTAGGGGCCGGCCATGCCGATCCCCAATGCTTTTGCTTCTGCTGAACGGGAAATGATACACCCGTCGTTATTTGAAACGACCACCACGGGTTTCCCCTTAAGGTCGGGCCGAAACGCCGTCTCGCAGGAGGTGTAAAAACTGTTTACGTCAACGAGCGCGAACATGGCGGTTAGCTTTCAGGGTAAACGTCACAACGCCGAAGATCTCCAGCTCGTCTTCCGCGGCAAAAACGACCGGCGCGTAGTCAGGATTATGGGGGATGAGCTGAAGACGCGGATGCGTTTGCAGCTCCTTCACGGTAAATTCGCCCGCGACCGCCGCAATCACAATATCGCCATGAACGGCGGTTAACGAACGGTCAACCACCAGCAGGTCGCCATGGCTGATGCCTGCACCGATCATCGAATCACCGCTCACCCTGACAAAATAGGTCGCGCTGGGGTGTTTGATCACCAGCTTGTTCAGGTCAAGGCTGTCCTCGACATAATCCTGAGCCGGGCTGGGGAAGCCACAGGGCACCCGCTCCATAAACAACGGAAGCAATAGCGTGGCATCAGGCCCCAAAGGAGAGATCAACTGCATAATGGTTAACTCATATTACTGTGTTTATATACAGTATTCATGATTAACCAGAACGATCAAGAGACGGGAGGGGAATTTTCCGGAACTCGTTGAAAGTCGAAAAATTTTAGTTCAACAAGGCGCGCTGGCGAGTATACATCCAGGAATGTTTAATTTTTCTTAATTATTTCAGGCAGTAGCTGTTCTATGACCCCGACAACGCTTCTGACCCTGTGTGGAATAAAGCGAGCGTCCGGGTAAACCGCATAGAGAAAGCGGTCGGGTAACCGCCACGCGGGGAGTACCGGCACCAGCGTACCGGTTTGCAACGCCCGTGCCGCGTGGGTTTGCGGAGGCTCTGCGCTCAGTCGTAGCGCCACATCCACCCCTTCGGTGACCAGATCGGCGATGCGGTCATCAAGCGAAATCTGTAGGTGTAATTCGGGATTCATGCGCTGTAGTGTCAGCAGGCGCGGCAACACGATCTGGCCCAGGCCGCTCGGCAACTGCACATGTACGGCTCCCTGATATTGATGCTCAACCGGGTTCAGGCGTCGCTCCGCTTCCTGCATGGCCTCCAGCACAAGCTGCATATCCCGCCGGTAACGTTCACCCTGCGCGGTGAGCTTCATCCTGCGCGTTGTACGATGCAGCAATACCACACCGAGTTCTTCCTCAAGGGCGGCGATCTGCTGGCTGACGGCGGACTGCTTGATCCCGGCCAGGCGGGCGGCAGCGGAAAAGGAGCCGGCTTCGGCGACGCGCAGAAAGGTGGAAATGGCGTTGAGCTTATTATTCATTTCGTGATTCTGCTTATAAATGCCATCGGATTCGGGGGATATATCAGGAAAAAATAATAGATCACACTGTGTCTGTCACCCCTTTCGGAGAAACACCATGAATAAGACGCAGCAACACAGGGTCGCACTGGTCGCTGGCGCCAGCGGGGTTGTTGGCAACCAGCTGGTCAAAACGCTTTTGCGCCATCAGTGGGAGGTTATTGGCCTGAGCCGCCAGGCGGTATCTCACCCTGACGGCATTGCGATGGTTAATGTCGATTTACTGGATGCGCAGGACAGCGCGCGGGCACTGTCATCGCTCAGCGGGATCACTCATGTGTTTTACAGCGCCTGGGTCAACGCCGCGAACTGGACAGAGATGGTTGAACCGAACGTCACCATGCTGCGCCATCTGGTCAGTAATCTCGAAAACACGGCCCCTCTTGAGACGGTCAGCCTGATGCAGGGCTACAAAGTCTACGGCGCGCATCTTGGCCCGTTTAAAACCCCGGCACGTGAAAGCGATCCCGGCGTACCGGGGGCAGAGTTTAATGCGGCCCAGCTCAGGTGGCTTAGCGATTTTCAACGCGGAAAACAGTGGCACTGGAGCGCCATCAGACCGGGTGTGGTGGGTAGCACGGTGCCAGGCAACACCATGAATCTTGCCCTGAGCATCGCGCTGTACGCCTCATTGTGTAAGGCGCTGGATTTACCGCTGCGTTTTCCCGGCTCTGAACAGACCTGGCACAGCATTGTTGATCATACCGACGGCGAATTGCTGGCAGAGGCGACCATGTGGGCCGCCACGTCGCCGGCAGCAGAGAACCAGGCATTCAACGTGAATAACGGGGATATCTGGCGCTGGAGCGAGCTGTGGCCACGCATTGCACGCTGGTTTGAACTGGAGTCTGCCCCCCCGGTCCGGCTCTCATTTCAGCAGCTGTTTACGGACTACCGTGCGGTATGGCGCGAACTTGCCGCAGCTCGCGGGCTGGTGGAAAGCGAGATTTTGCAGCTGAACGACGGACAGTTTGCCGACTTCGTGTTTGGCTGGCATTACGACATGTTTGGTGATGGCAGCAAGCTGCGACGGACCGGGTTCACCGCCATGCGGGCCACCGACGAGATGTTTTTCAGCCTGTTCGCACAGCTCAGGGCGGCACGCATTATTCCCTGACAGGGGGCATGTTGTTCTCAGGAACGAACCCGTTATACTCGCTCATGACTGTGATCAACGGGATTGGTGAATATGCGGGAAGCAATCAGCGTTTTATTAATGGCTCTGCCGGTTATTGGGTTATGTCTGGTGATAAGGAATGGAGTGAGGTCATTTCGCCAGCCAAAACGCATCGTTTCAGATGCCCATGGCAAGAAGAAAATATCCACTAACCCGTGGTTTTTTGATTGTTTTTCCCGCAAGGTTTATTTTTATGATGAGCGCTATTTTTATGAAATTCAGAAGGATAGAACCACTCAGATTGAACTGGCCAGGATAGTAAACATTAAGCCGGGATCGACGATGGTTAATAATCGTCGGATCTGGTCAGTAATCTATGTTGAAAACGGAAGGGAAAAACAGGTGCAGTTTTACCCGAACGTAACGATGTTTAATCATAATTTCTCTGCTTTTTTGATAGCGGTAAAAAACGCCAATCCACACGCCGATATTAAAAATCTTTCCGTTTTCAATTTCTGAATGCCACCATGCGGTATGCAGAGACGATCAAGCCAGTCAGTAACCATTAACGCATCGACGCTCTGAACGCGGTACCCGCCAGCTCGTGACAAATCGCGCCGATCTGTTCCACAGCGTTGAGCAACTGGGGCGTGGGTTCATTCGCGCAATTTAAGCGCAGGAAGTTCATCAGCTCCGCCCCCGGGGAAAACAGCGGGCCAGGGCTGACGCCAATGCCCAGCGCCAGCGCACGACGATGCACCTCCAGCGCATTGACCTGGTGTGGAAGTTCAACCCACAGCAAGAAACCGGCGGCGGGGGCGGTAATACGCGTACCCGGCGGGAAGCACGCCTCCACCCGCGCGGTAACGGCCTGTATCCCTTCGGCGATGCGAACTTTCAACCGTCGAAGATGGCGATCGTAGTCACCACTGGCGAGTATTTCGCTCGTCGCGGCTTCAATTAACGGTGCGCCTGCCCACTCCCCGGCCATGCGGGCCTGTAAGACCTGCGTGTGGTAACGTCCGGCGGCAATCCACCCGATACGCCAGCCTGGCGCAAGGGTTTTGGACAATGAGCTACAGTAGAGCACATTCCCGCTCTGGTCGAAGGCCTTGCAGGCCGGAGGCCGTTGGCCTTCACCCACCAGGTCCCCATAAACATCGTCCTCAATAAGAGGGATGCCCGCCTCTTCAAGCAGGGCAACCAGCTCCTGTTTACCGGCGACGGACATGCTGGCGCCGAGCGGATTTTGCACCGTGGGCGAGGCCAGCACAGCCGCGGGACGGTGACAGCGAATGGCCTCAGCCAGCGGTGCCAGTAACAGGCCTTCGACGGGATCGGTTGGGATCTGCAACGCCTTCAGACCTAAATCCTCCAGCAGCAGTAGCGTGCCGAAGTAAGCGGGGGACTCAATCGCCACCACATCACCCGGCTGGCACACGGCCCGCAAAGCCAGACGCAGCGCCTGCGTTGCGCCCGCGGTGATGACCAGATCGTCTGCACCAAAATGGGCTCCCCACTGTGCCGCGCGTGCGGCGACCCTGTTGCGCAGATCCACTCGCCCCGGCGGCAGGCTGTAGCTCTGACCGTGTGCTTCCAGACGACGGCTGGCCGCATGAAGCGCGCGATGCAACGTATCTCCCGGTAGCCAGGTGGGGTCGGGCAGTGCGGCCCCCAGCGGCACCAGGCGCGCTTCTGCGCGACTGAAAAGCGAGCGGGCGATGGCTGACATGGTCACCGGTACCGGGCCGGGAGGCGTGTGGGATGATGGCACGTTCTGTGGCACGCGGGGCTGGTGGACGTAATAGCCCGAACGCGGACGGGCAACAATCAGGCCTTCGGCCTCGAGGTAACGAAGGGCCTCGAGGGCCGTCGGGAGGCTAACGTGCTCGCGCTCTGCCAGTTTACGCGCGGAGATCATCCGATCACCGGGTCGCAATGCACCTGAAGCCAGGGTAAGGCGCAGCATCTCTGCAATCCGGCGGTAATGGGGGGACGGGACGGACATGGGATCTGTACAGTCTGATTTTCGATAAAACTGACTATACAGCCAATGCGGAGCGCCATCTATAGTGTCCGGCATGTTCAGGACAAGGAGGCACTATGCACAGCGACAACTTTGATATTTCTACCTATTTCAAACGTATAAACTATACCGGGCCAGCGGCGGCCGATACCGCCACCCTGCATGCGCTGATGCGCCATCAGCTCTTTGCGGTCCCTTTTGAAAATCTGGACGTACAGGCAGGCAAAATGGTCTCGCTGGTACCCGAAGAGATTGTCGATAAGATCCTGCATCAGGGGCGCGGCGGCTATTGCTACGAGGTCAACGGGCTGTTTGCCATGGCGCTGGAGGCGTTAGGCATTTCCTGGCGTTTTGTGGCGGCGCGCCCCATGTTCTACCCGGCACGTCGCCCAAAAACCCATATGGCGGTGGTGGCGGAGGTGGAGGGCCGTCAGTGGCTCTGCGACCTCGGGTTTGGCAGCTATGGCATCCGTGCGCCGATGGCCCTCGACATGCTTGATGTCGATATCGGACAAGATTTCGACACCTTCCGCCTTACCCGTCACGCAAGGGGCGAGTACCTGCTCCAGGCGAAGGTGGAGGGGGCGTGGGCTAATCAATACGGTTTTGATCTCTCTGTTCAGGAATGGGTTGATTTCATTCCGGCCAACTACCTGAATTCAACCCATCCTGACGCCATCTTTGTGCAGAAGCGAGTGATCGTGCAGCATCACCCCGAAGGACGTCAGATCCTGCTGGGCAATATGCTGAAGACCATCACCGCAAATGGCACAAAGACACAGCAACTGGCGGAAGAGGATATTGCTGAGGTCCTGAGAACCCATTTTGCGCTGACGGTCGCGTAACGGATCGGGGGACAATAGACCGGGTTTTATATGTTGTGCCGGTTGCGTAAAGCGTCCCCCCACTGTAATAACAGACTGAACGACGCGGGCAGTACCGTGAGTGTGACCAGCGTCGCGACCAGCAACCCCCCGATAATGGCATACGCCATCGGTCCCCAGAATACCTGGTGCGAGATGGGGATCATGCCCAGAATGGCGGCACAGGCGGTCAGACAGATAGGCCTGGCCCGGTGCTCTGCGGCTGCGATAATGGCGGCATCGTTCGTCATCCCCTGAGCCAGATTGCTGTCAGCTTCGCCGATCAGGATCACCGCGTTACGAATGATCATGCCCGCCAGCGCGATCACGCCCAGCAGGGCGACGAACCCCATCGGTGTTCCGCCCGGCAGCATCGCCAGAACGATGCCCGGTAAGCCAAACGGGGCCATGAACAGGGCCAGAAACATCCGGGAATAGCGTCGTAGCTGAAGCATCAGCAATAACAACATAATGACCAGCGTCACCGGAAGAACGGTAAAGACAGACCGGTTTCCTTTATCGGACTCCGCAACCGCGCCGCCTTCCTCAATACGGTAGCCCGCAGGCAATTGGGCACGCAGTTTATCCACCGCCGGGCGCAGCGCGGCGGAGACGACCTCGGCTCTGAGCCCCGGCGCAAGGTCAGTTTGCACGGTGATAAACGGCAGGCGCTGACGACGCCAGACAACCGGATCGTCCACCCCCCAGACCGGGGTTGCGACAGCACTGAGCGGAATTTTTTTGCCATCGTTCCCCTCAACGGTCAGCGACGACAGTGTGGCCAGATTAAGACGTTCACTGTCTCTGGCGCGGAGCACCACATCCACCAGCCGGTCATTATCCCGTATCGAGGTCACGACGCTGCCGGACCAGACCGTATTCAGCGTCCGGGCCAGACTTTCTGACGACACGCCCGCAGCCCGGGCCGCCGTCTGATTCACCGCAAGGGTAATTACTCTCTCCGGTTCACCGGCGGTCTGGTTGACTTCACGTGTGAGCGGTGACCGGCCAATCACGTCCGTCAGGTGATTCGCCAGCGCCCGAACCTTCACATAGTCCGGCCCGCTAACCCGGTATTTGATGGGCCAGCCGACCGGGGGCCCGAGCTCCAGGGGCGATACGCGCGTGATAATGTCGCTAAATTGCGTAGCCAGTATCTTGTTCAGCTGTGCGTGCAGACGGTCGCGGGCGGCGAGGCTTTTCGCGACCACCACCAACTGGGCACTGTTTTCATTCTCCAGCAGCACATCCATTGGCAGATAAAAACGGATGGCGCCCGATCCCACGTATGTTGAGTAATGATCGATATTGCTATTACCTGCCAGCGCCTTTTCCAGCTTTTCGGCCTCTCTTTGCGTTTCCGGCTGTGAGGCGTTGGCCGGAAGCGTCAGGCTCACCAGCAGCTCTGGTCTGTCGGACGCGGGGAAAAACTCGCCCTGCATAAACGTCGTCCCGTACAGGGACAAACCCAGTGCGGCAAGGGCGCAAAGCACGGTGGCGAGTCGGTGGCGCAAAACCTTGCGCAGCAGCCAGTGATAGCCGCGTGCGAGCCGCCCCGGGCCGGAGGTATGATGCCTGATGTTCTCCGGCAGCAGCCATGTCCCGGTCAGCGGTGAAAATAAGATCGCGACCACCCATGAACACAGCAGGGCAATCAGCACGACCGCAAACAGAGAAAAGCAGTATTCACCCGCGCTGGATGCCGCAAAGCCGACCGGAATAAATCCGGCGATCATCACCAGGGTGCCGGTGAGCATCGGGAATGCCGTCGTGGTGAATGCCCGGGTTGCCGCCTGCCGACGGGAATCGCCAGCCTCCAGACGAGAAACCATGGTTTCCACGGTGATCATGGCGTCATCCACCAGCAGACCCAGCGCAATAATCAGTGCCCCGAGCGAGATGCGCTGCAGGCCAATCCCGGCCAGCATCATTCCGGCGAAGGTCATGGCCAGAACCAGCGGGATTGCCGCAGCCACAACCAGCCCCGCCCGTAGCCCCAGAGAGACAAATGAAACGGCCAGGACGATCACCACCGCTTCAGTAAGAACCCTGATAAAACCCCTCACCGCGTCGCTGACTACGGCGGATTGATCGGCGACCTTCACCATCTCGATACCGTGTGGCAGCCCGGCGCTGAGGGCGGCCACTCGTTGATTTAATGCGGCGCCAAAACGCAGCATATTGCCTGTCGGCGCCATTGAAATCGCCAGCCCGATAGCCGGTTTTCCGTTGACGCGGAACGCCGGCGAGGGCGGCTCGGCGTTTTCCCGGGTGAGGGTGGCAATGTCGGTCAGGGGAAGATAACGATTGTTAATATGCAGCGTGACCGCGCGTAAACTCTCCTCTGAGGTGAGCGCACCGCTGACGCGGAGTGCGATGTTCTCCTGCCCCGTGCGCATGATGCCCGCCGGGACGACGGCATTCTGCGCCCTGAGCGCCTCTGCAACCTGCTGAATATCCAGACCCATCCCCGCCAGACGGGCCGGGGAAAAGGCCAGAACCATCTGTTCCTGCTGTTCACCCAGCAGGGTGGTTTTGCCGATATCCGGCAGGGACATCAGCTCCCGACGCAGTGTCTCCACCCGATCCCGAACCTCCCGCAGGGAATAGCCTTCGGGGATAAAGCCATAAATCGTGCCGAACGTGTCGTCAAATTCATCGTTGACGGCAGGGCCCTGAACGCCTTCGGGCAGGGACGGGGCGATATCCTGCATTTTCTTCCGCACCTGGTACCAGATATCCGGCACCGTTTGCGGCGGCGTGTCATCGCGCAGATTGACATGTATAACGGTACGTCCAGCCCGGGTTTCGCTTTCGATATAATCAAGCCAGGGGACCTCCTGTAATTTTTTCTCAAGCGTATCCGTCAGCAGACGGGTCGTGTCCGCTTCCGATGCCCCCGGCCACTGCGCGGAGACCACGGCCGTTTTGATGGTAAACGCCGGATCTTCGTTGCGCGGCAGGCGCTCGTAACAGAACACGCCCATCGCCATGACTAACAGTATAAAGAAACTGACCATCTGCTGATTTTTAAGCGCCCAGGCGGAGAGGTTAACTGTCTCTTTTGTGCGTCTCATGTTCATGGCTGCTCCTCTCCGGCAATCACCGGTTCGCCTGAGCGTAATTTGCTCACGCCAGCCGTAATCACTCTGTCACCGGGCGCAAGACCGGAGGCGATGATGACGGAGGAGGCTGTGTAACGTGCTGGCACAACCACGCGCAGTTGCGCCTGAGATTGCTGGTTGATCACAAACACAGCGGGCCTGTCTGCGTAACGACTCAGTGCCGAGGCCGGAAGGACGTAACCGCACGCGGCACTGGAGGGCAGGGTTACGGTGACGCTGGCGCCCAGAGCCATGGCGGCGGGCGGGGTGTTCAGGGTGGCGCGGACCCGCCAGGTACGGGTCAGGGGATCGGCCTGAGGCGTGATATCGCGTAACACCGCTGAAGCATTGACCGTCGGGTCGCTGAGCAAGGCGATGCGGAATTCAGCTTTATCCGGTGAGGGGATCTCATCGGGCGCGGCAACATCAAACACCACATCGCGGGCTTCACCGGTCGCCAGCGTCAGCACCGACTGGCCTGCGCTGACAATCTGGCCCGCAGAGGCGCTGACCGCGGTAATGATGCCCTCCTTCGGCGAGAGAAGGCGGGTCCAGCCCAGGCTTTCCCGGGCGTTGCGCAGTGCCGCCTCGCTACTTTTCAGACGCGCGCTGGCGACAAGCCAGTCTGCACGGGCAGTGTCGAGTTGCGTGCGGGCTATCGCGCCGGTGGGCATCAGCGTTTGCATTCTGTTGACGTTGAGCGCGGCAACCTGCGCTGAGGCTTTGGCACCCTCATAGTCAGCGGTGGCGGCGTCGAGCTGATTTTGTCCGGTGGTATTGTCGAGGGTCGCCAGCAGTTGCCCGGCGGTAACCCGATCGCCAATATCGACAACGCGCGTGAGGATCCTGCCCCCGACACGGAAACTCAGCGTCGTCTCATCATGGGCATGGATCTCACCGGTTCTTTCCAGTGCCGGCAGCGTTTTCGCTGAACCCACCACACTGTAGCGTACCGCCCGCACGGGGGGCGGCGTGTTTTCGTGTTTATCGCCGCAGCCGGTTAGCGGGAAAATAACCAGAGCAAGTATCACCAGGGGAATAAAGTGCAGCCAGGAAAGGGTGCGCGCCACGCTGTATACATGATGCAGACTGTGGCGGAGGGAGAGAATGAATTCGTCTGACATAACGCCGCTCCAGAAAAGGGATGGCGTTATTTAATCGGCTGTTCATCGAGAAAGATTCGATGTTGTGTCAAGGGTTTATCAAGAACGGGAATTTTCCTCGTCATAAGCGCGCCAGGGCAACTGGATGCGCACCACAAGTCCTCCGGTATCCGGCAATGACGCGTGAATACTTCCCCCATGCGCCTGGCAAATCGCCTGGGCAATAGATAAACCGAGGCCGCTGCCGCCGGAGTGGCGGGCGCGAGACTGTTCCTCGCGGCTAAATCGCTTAAACATGTCCGGTAAAAAGTGCTTTGATACACCCGGACCGTCATCGGCGAATTCGAGGGTGTAATGCCCCCTGGCATAATGCAGGGACACCTCCAGATGGCCTCCCTCGCGTCCGTAGCGGAGTGAATTTTCCATGAGGATCGTAAACACCTGTCCCATACGGAACGCATCGCCTCTGAAAGGGCAGGCGCGCGGGTTACGCAACGTTATCGTAAAATTATGCGCATCGGCCTGCGGGGTGATCCAGTCTGCCCGCTCCTGAATCAGCTCATCCAGACGCAATGGCCGTTCTTCAAGTACAAGATTTCCCGCATCAGCCAAAGAGAGAAGGTGCAATTCATCGGTCAGCCGGTTGAGGTGCTGGAGCTGTTTCATCACCATCCCCAGTTGCTCCGGGCTGGCGTCAAACACACCGTCCATCATACCCTGCAGACGTCCAATGGCTGCCGTCAGGGGAGAGCGCAGCTCATGTGCCATGGCAACGTGCGAGGCGCGCAGCTCCTTTTCATAGCGAGCCAGTTGTCCGGTCATGGTATTAAAGTCAGCTGCAAAGCTGATCATTTCTGCAGGCGCATCTTTCACCAGCTCGGCCTGTCGGCCAAACTGTCCATCGGCCACATCTTTGGCCGCATCCCGAAGACAGCTGAACTGCAGCGCCAGAGGACGTGCGTGCTTAAGCCCCATCACCACGATGAAGGGGATCATCACCAGCACCAGCAGAGCCACGGTGACCCAGTCAGCCGAGGCGATGGACGGAGTGGAGTAACTGAGCCCCCACCAGCTGTCTACAATATCGTGAAAGCGGGCCGGGTTTGACTGCGGATTCTGGCTGAGCGTGAGAAACTCCTGCCGGACCGCTGCGGGCATTTTGCCCATTATCCAGTAGTTCTGCACGGCGTAACGCAGCCACATGCAGGCTGCAATAACGATCACACTGCCAATCGCCAGCGCCAGGATGCGCGCGCAAATCCAGCGCCAGAGGGAGGAATGACGGGTCTTTATCATGGCTGTCTGAACCTGTAACCCACGCCGCGAACGTTAACCAGCACGCCGGAAATACCCGCGGCTTCGAGTTTTTTACGCAGGTTATAAATATGGGTATCCACCACCCGCTCCAGGGCCTCGCTTTCCGGCAAACAGTGCTCCAGTAAATATTGACGGGAAAAAGGACGCGAAGGTGAACGCATTAGCGTGGTCAGTAGCGAGAATTCCGTTGGGGTCAGATCCAGTACCCGTGGCGTGTTGTCATCGTTGACGATACTCGCCACGATGGCCGTGACATCCACCTCCAGCGTCTGCCAGCGAAGGATCTCTTCTTCGCGCGTGTTTTTGTTACTCCGGCGCAGCACCGCCTGCACCCGTGCCACAACTTCACCTGGATGATAGGGTTTAACGACATAGTCATCAGCCCCGTATCTCAACGCGCCGATGCGATCGGGCGTATCGCCCATAGCCGTCACCATGATAACGGGCACGTCGCTTTTGCGACGCAGGCTGGCCAGCACCTCCGTTCCGTTGAGTCCAGGAAGCATGACATCCAGCAAGACAAGATCGGGTTTCCAGCGTTGCGCCATCTCCAGTCCGGCCAGCCCGTCCCCCGTGACGGTCACATCGTAATTTTCACGGCGTAAATAGGCTTCAAGTACGCCAGCCGCATCGGCATCATCTTCAATAATCAGCACTCTTCTGGACAACATCTGTTCACCTTGACCGTTTCTTAACACTATCCCGACTATTCATTGATTTAGCCAAATCATACTGCGCACAACGTAGAAGTGGAGACCAGTATGATAGCGAGAAAAAAAGCCCTGTATATGACCGTTACGTTTCTGATGACGGCAGCATCCGGCGTACACGCCGATGAGGCACAAACGTCTTCCGACTATTTGACGATTGGGGCAGGAGGACGCTATGCGCCTCGTTATTCAGGCTCTGACAAGCAGGTATGGCAAGGGGTTCCTGTTTTACAGGGGCGCAAAGGCGCATTCTTTATGGATGCGCAGAAAGGCATTGGATATGACCTGCAAAATGACAGCGGCGTGTACCTTGAACATACGCTGGGTTACGACCTGGGCAGGGCGGACGAAAACGCCAGCTGGCGCGAGGGAGCGAATAATCTGAAAGGGATGGGGGAGATCGATACCAGCCTGAATACCGGGCTGGCGGTCGGCTGGCAAATCACTTCCTGGCTCAGCGTGGAAGGCAAAGCGACCCTGCCCGTAACGGACAGTCAGGGGGTAAACTACCAGGCCTCTGTCACGCTGATCCCTCTGCAAAACAGTCAGGACACGATTGTTTTTCAGTCTGCGTCCCTGTTTGGCGACAGCCGTTACATGAATACCTGGTATGGCGTCAGTCAGCAGCAGAGTCTGCGCGCCGGCTATAGCCGTTATTCAGCGCCCGGTGGATTCTACGGTATAGACAACAGCCTGACATGGAGCCATCAGCTCGATGCCCACTGGGGCACGCTGCTGAGCGCTGACTACACCTGGCTTGGGGAGCATGCGAATAACAGCCCAATCGTATCGCGACGTCAGGAAGGCGCTGTCACCGCCGCCATCACCTGGACATTCTAGCGTGGAGGTGAAAGATGCGGTCTTCCTCGGCGTCGCCGGGGCAATGATAACGGCCATCTATGTCATTACCTGGTACGTCTATGTATACGGGTGAACAGAGCTGGCCGGAGGGGGAGAAGCGGCGAGACAAGAAAAAACCAGGAAGATTATTTCTTCTTGTTCATCATCGCTTTCAAATCAGCAAACGGATTAAAGGTGGCGACACCCATATCTTTTTGCGCGTCTTCTCCCGCGACAACGGTGGTGCCGTACTGGTCTGCTTCGGTGTACTTCGAGTGTTCATGATCGTGGCAAAACAGACATAACAGCTCCCAGTTACTGCCATCTTCCGGGTTGTTAGTATGGTCGTGATCGATATGGTGGACCGTGAGTTCACGGAGGTTGGAATAGACAAATTCCCGTGAGCAGCGCCCACAGACCCATGGGTAAATTTTTAACGCTTTTTCACGATAGCCGCTTTCCAGCCGTGCGTAGTTTTTAGGGATCAGAGCCATTGCCGGTTTTACCTGCGAGGAAAAGAGTGAGCGAAATTATATCCCATTATGGAACGTCATGGCGATCTGCGCAGTTCAGTCAATTTATTTGAAGCATTCCGTTAAATAAACGGCATTTATTGTTGCCCGGTAATGCGTAAAGTAGAGGAAACGCATCACATTCTCAGGATTACCTGTTATGAAAAAGATCGGATTTTTATCATTTGGTCACTGGACGCCGTCGCCGCAGTCCGGTACCCGAACCGCAGCGGACACGCTGCTGCAGTCCATCGATCTGGCCGTAGCGGCTGAAGAGCTGGGCGCAGATGGCGCGTATTTCCGCGTACACCACTTTGCTCGCCAGCTGAGCTCGCCGTTCCCCTTGCTGGCAGCGATAGGCGCAAAAACCAAAACCATCGAAATCGGTACCGGCGTGATTGACATGCGGTATGAAAACCCGATGTACATGGCGGAGGACGCCGGGGCGGCGGATCTGATCTCCGGCGGGCGTTTGCAGCTGGGCATTAGCCGCGGCTCGCCGGAGCAGGTGATTGATGGCTGGCGTCACTTTGGCTATGTCCCGCAGGAAGGGGAAAACGAAGCGGATATGGCGCGTCGTCATACTGAGGTGCTGCTTGAGGTGCTGCGCGGAGAAGGGTTTGCGAAACCAAACCCGCAACCGATGTTCCCGAACCCGCCGGGTCTGCTGCGCCTGGAGCCACATTCTGAAGGTTTACGCGACCGCATCTGGTGGGGGGCGGGTTCAAATGCAACGGCGGTCTGGGCCGCAAAACTGGGCATGAACCTGCAAAGCTCAACGCTGAAAGACGATGAAACCGGTGAGCCGTTCCATATTCAGCAGGCAAAACAGATCCGCGCGTATCGTCAGGCCTGGGCAGAGGCGGGCCATACCCGTCAGCCGCGCGTGTCGGTTAGCCGCAGTATCTTCGCCCTGATGGACGATCGTGACCGGATGTATTTCGGGGCCAGCCGCAACGACAGCGATAGCGTGGGTTATCTGGATGAAAAAACGCGGGCGATTTTCGGACGCAGCTATGCGGCGGAGCCCGATAAGCTGGTTGAACAGCTGAAGCAGGATGAAGCGATCGCCGAAGCGGATACCCTGTTACTGACCGTGCCGAATCAGCTTGGCGTGGACTACAACGCGCATGTGATTGAGTCGATCCTCAAACATGTGGCGCCAGCGATGGGCTGGCGCGAATAGTTGAAGTAACGGGTTGCTCAGCCTCTGTGGCTCATATCGCTCAGCAGTACGGCGATACTTTGTCCGCCCGCCGTCTGCTCAAGCGCAATCTTGACGATGATGGTCAGCGGAACGGAGAGCAGCATGCCGACGGGGCCGAGCAGCCAACCCCAGAATATCAGGGATAAAAACACCACCAGCGTGGAAAGCCCGAGCCCGCGCCCCATCATGCGCGGCTCAAGAATGTTTCCGAAGACCAGGTTAATCACCAGATAACCGGCCAGCAGAACCAGTGCATCATACAAGCCACTGAAAACCAGCACCTGCAGAATAGGCGGGATGGCCGCCAGCACGGAACCGATGTTGGGAATATAGTTGAGCGCAAAGGCGAGCAGCCCCCAGACGAAGGCAAACCGTACATCCAGCGCAACCAGCATCCCCCAGACAACAAACCCGGTGACGAGGCTGATCGCCGTTTTCAGCACCAGATAGCGGGAGACGCTGTCCAGCGCGCGCTGAATGGCTCCCATTCCTTCCACCGGCCGAACCATGATCTGCTGCAGTTTGGCAGGCAGTTGCGGCACCTCCAGCAGCATAAACACCACGGTTAAAAACAGCAGGAAAATAGAGGTCATGGCGTTAGAGAGTTGCGCCAGCAGGCTGGTGACCAGGGTCATGGCCGCGTTGGGATCGATATACTTCAGCAACTCCTCAACGGAGACCTCAATGCCCGCGCGCTGCAGCCAGGGCTCAATCTGCAACAGCGGTATCACCAGCGACGAGCGGTATTTCGGCAACGTGCGCGCCAGCTCATTGAGGGACGTGCCCAGATAAGCGACCAGCAGCACCATGGCGATAATGATGATGCTGATAAGCAGGGTGATCGCCAGCACGCGCGGTATGCGTAGCCGCACCATGCGCTGAACCAGCGGGTTAAGGATCACCGCAATAAACAGCGCCAGAATAAAAGGCACGATAATATCGGCGGCAAAACGAACGCCCGTCAGGATGATCACCAGCATGCCAAGCATGATGACAATCTTAAGGCCGTTCAGGGTAATGATGGGTTTAGCCATGGCGGTTCCTGAATATTTTTTATTAATGATAAATGCGAATGGCATTTAAATAAACTAACCAAAATCAAACGAGCTCAGTAAAGAATTGAAAAGACTTTGAGTAAAATCCTGACTTATGGTACAAATTCAGCGTGTTCAACTACCGAGGACAATTTTGATCCGCAAAGACGAGAAGCAACACCGCGGATAATTGTAATTTTATGGACAATTTGTTCAGGACGTATTCTTCAAACCACACTGCTGTATTTTCCACCTCTTTCTGCCTTCTGTCTGCTGAGCAACACTGGCGCAACGCGCTATAGTCACGTCTTCTGCCTGAGCTGGCGCTACGCGCTTAGCTATCTGATTTAATTTCTTTTTTTCTGGTTTGCTGTTCGCAGCGAGCCGCGATGGATTATATTCTCAAGCAGGAGAAAAACATGTTTTACTGGATTTTATTAGCCCTGGCTATTCTCGCTGAAATTACCGGCACGCTGTCTATGAAATGGGCAAGCGTCAGCGATGGCAACACCGGTTTTATTTTAATGCTGGTGATGATTTCACTTTCCTATATTTTCCTCTCGTTTGCGGTGAAGAAAATCGCGCTGGGGGTAGCCTATGCCCTCTGGGAAGGTATCGGTATTTTGTTGATTACGCTGTTCAGCGTTTTGTTATTTGACGAAACATTATCAACAATGAAAATTGCCGGATTGACGACGCTGGTTGTCGGGATTGTGCTGATTAAATCGGGTACACGTAAACCGACAAAACAGCAGAAGGAGCAGACCCATGCAACAGTTTGAATGGATCCACGCGGCCTGGCTGGGGTTCGCCATTGTTCTGGAAATTCTGGCGAACGTCTTTCTGAAATTCTCTGATGGTTTCCGCCGTAAAATTTACGGCCTGATGTCGATTGCTGCCGTACTGGGTGCGTTTAGCGCCCTGTCGCAGGCGGTAAAAGGTATCGATCTGTCAGTAGCGTACGCATTATGGGGCGGTTTTGGTATAGCCGCGACCCTGGCAGCAGGTTGGATACTCTTCGGCCAACGATTAAATAATAAAGGCTGGATCGGTCTGGCACTGCTGCTGGCCGGCATGATTATGATAAAACTCGCCTGATAAAATAGAGCCATCATCTTCAGGCGGCGAAATTCGCCGCCTGTATTACGCTTAGAAAAGCAAACATGAAGAGGATGGCTGATGTATCGCACATTAAGCTGGCGCAATATTCCCACCGCGAGAACGTTGTTTGCCATGATCTTCATGGCGGGGATCGGCTTAATCATCTCCATCGTCGCGCTGCTCTACCTTTCCCTGCATCTTATCAGCACCAAAACCAACGAGATTGATGAACACCGCTCGGCACTTTCCGTAAAGGGGGCGATTCAGACCTCAGTTAACCGGGTCTCCTCGCTGGTCATTGATAACGCGGTCTGGGACGACGCGGTTCGCGAGGCCTACCGCCCAACGCTCAATACCGAATGGTTGTATAACACCTGGGGCGCCGGCTTTAAGATCGACAACCTTTATGATGGCACCTTCGTGCTGGATGAACACTTCCACGTTATCTGGGGCTCGTTTCAGAGCCAGCCCTTCACCGAGACGACGCTCGACTTTTTTGGCCAGGGCCTGAAAGCGCTGATTGACCAGCACCGGCGTGCGTTATCCAGCGATAAAAATATCTACGCCGGGATCACTCAGACACGCCACGGTGTGGCGTTTATCGGCATTGGGCTGATTCGCCCGATGGTCGGGCGATTACAGGTTCACGATGGCACGCGCCGCTATCTGGTGATTACTCGCCACCTTAACGGCAAAATATTATCCGATCTGGGAACGACCTTTCAGATTGATAACCTCAACTATAGCCCTGACAAAATTAGCGCTCTGAGCCTGCCGCTGCGCAGTTCAGCAGGAGAGTTACTGGGGTATATCAACTGGCAGGCACGCCTGCCGGGCGCGGAGGCTGCCCGGGCGGCCTCATCCGATATCACGCAGATTGTGGTGTTAGCGTCGGGGTTGATCCTGCTGTTCATTCTGGTGAGCAGCATCGGCCTGTACAAACTGGCACGGGGCGAGAGCCAGGCGCGACTGGTGGCGAGAACGGACTGGTTAAGCCATTTGCCGAACCGACGCGCGTTAATCGAGGCGCTGGAACAGGTGAGTTTACGCGGTGATATTGATGTAAAAAGCGTGGTGTTTGTCGATCTGGATGGTTTTAAGGATGTGAACGATATCTACGGTCACGACGTGGGGGACGATTTGATCGTGGCGATTGCGAAGGCGCTGAGAGCCCGCGTTCCGCCAGGGGGAATGCTGGCGCGAATGGGGGGCGATGAATTTGCCATGACCGTGGGGGGCGACCATGCGGAAACCCTTGCCACCGCGTTTGCCAATGCCGTGCTGGACTTCCTCAACGCCCCCATACGGCTGGGCGATCGCACCATTCATATTGGTGCGAGCATCGGTATTGCCAGCGGCACCCTGATTGAATGCAGCAGTTCTGAACTGTTTCGCCGTGCGGATATCGCCATGTATCACGCCAAAGTGACCGGAAAAGGGCGTATTACCCACTACGACGCGGAGCTGAACAGCGCCCGTGAACGTCAGCTGGCGATTGAAAATGAGATCCGTAACGGGCTGGAGCAGGACGAGTTTGAGGTCTGGTACCAGCCGATCATCGACGCGCGTAGCCAGAAAATGAGCGGTGTTGAAGCGCTGGTGCGCTGGCCGCGTCGTCCGGGCGGCGAGATTGGCCCGGACACTTTTATCTCCATCGCCGAGACCAGCGGCCTGATTTACAAACTGGGTCAGTTTGTTTTGCATCGGGCCTGTCGGGACATGGCGCCTTTCAGTGAGTTAAAACTCTCCGTTAACATCTCGCCCGCGCAGTTTCGCGATCCTGAATTCGAAGACAAGGTCGCCCAGGTGCTGGAGACCACCCGTTTCCCGGCCAATCGACTGCAGCTTGAGGTCACGGAAACCTATGTGCTGGAAAATCCGGAGCGCGCCCGCATGGCCATCGCCAACCTGAAAGCACTGGGAACGGCGGTAGCGCTGGATGACTTTGGCACAGGCTATTCGAGCATTGGCTATTTGCGGCGTTTTAATTTTGACACCATCAAGATCGACAAATCTCTTGCCGGGCTGGTGGATGACGATGAACAGGCCGCCGCACTGGTGAGTGGAACAGTGCGCATCGCCAATGCCCTGGGCATGGCAGTGGTCGCGGAAGGGGTGGAAAACGAAAAACAGATGAAATTGCTGCGGCTGGCTGGCTGCGATCAATTGCAGGGCTTCTGGTTTAGCCAGCCAATGCCGATTGAGTCAATTGTGGCGTTACGTCAGGTCAAACAGTGCTGATTTACTGTTGCGCCAGCGCATCCAGCTTGTCACGAAAACCGGTCACAGAGAGAGCACGGTTATCTGCGCGCCATCGATCTTTGGCCGCCGGGGCCGAGCTCTGCACGCCAATCAGCTGCCAGCCGTTTTCCGTTTTCAACATCAGCGGTGAGCCGCTGTCGCCCGGTAACGTATCACACTGGTGCGAGAGCACGCTGTTTTGCGCCCAGCCGGTCACAATGCAGTCGGTATGGGTGTAGAGCGTATCCAGATGATCAACCGGGTAACCGGATTGCGTCACCTTGCGATCGACGGCTTTCAGCGCGGCGGTCAGTGCGGCTTTATCCCCGTCAAAGAGCGGGAGCGGGGTAATACCTGAAGGCGGGTAGCGCAAAATGATGAGACCGAAATCCCAGGAGGCCGCAGCGGGCGGGACTATCCAGCCGTCGCCGTCCGGTTTCAGGCGCTTACCCAGCGAAGGGTCAACCCGGCCTTCAATCCCGTGAATTTCATAGCGCCACATCCCTTTCTGAGACACAAATCGCAGTACCACGGCTTTGTCGGGTTTGCCGTCCGGCGGCGTCAACAGGCAATGGCCTGCGGTCAGGGCAAGCTGAGGGGTAATCAACGTGGCGGTGCATAAGTTACCGCTGGCGGTTTCCAGTTGCCCGATGGCATCCCACGGGGCCTGGGTAGGATCGGCGACACGCGTACGATCATCATGACCGAAAAACAGCGTTTTAAGCTCTTTCGCGCTAATGGTGTCATCATCGCCATCATCCGCATGCGCGAACCCAGAAAAAAGAGCAAACGTTCCCAGTAATAACACAACAGATTTACGCATATCACACTCTGGTGGGGGTAATTATGATTATTAAAAGTGAACCCTATGAAAATACTATAGACGGGACAGCGCTAAAGTGGGAGTAAAATCAGCGTGCTACGATCAGGAAAGATAAAACTGGCTTGCGATGAGCGCGCATAAAATAAGCAGGATAAGGATCAACTCAAACCGATAGCGTCGCAGCATACGCCCTCCGGATAAAAAAACGGCGCTGTATTGAAAGGTTCAGCGCCGGTTTACCAACGTGCCCCGAAGGGCACGGTTTAGCTTGTACTCTTACGCAGCTGGCTGAGCAGCTGGTTTAGCAGCTTCGTGTTTTACTGCTTTTTTGTGATGCTTTTTAGCGGCCTGAGCTTTCTGCTCTACAGCGGGTTTAGTCGCTTTTTTGTGGTGCTTTTTCGCGGCCTGTGCTTTCTGCTCAACAGCCGGTTTAGCGGCGTCTTGTTTTACGGCTTTTTTGTGGTGCTTTTTAGCCGCCTGCGCTTTTTGCTCTGCAGCAGGTTTAGCGGCTTTGTGATGTTTCTTGTGGTGTACCGCTTTTGCCGGAGCAGTGGTGGTGGTTGCAGCTGGTGCAGCGGCAGCTGGAGCAGTTGCAGTAGTCTCAGCAGCGAACGCAGCAGAAGACAGACCCATAGCAGCGGCAACAACCAGAGCTAATACTTTATTCATGTTCATACCCTCGAATTTGGTTTTTCATTTAACCCCACTGCGGGGCCGTTGAAATAACTATATCCCTGTAAATTCGGGGTTTCCGTGAGTGATTGGTATCGGCGTGTAACCGTTTGTACAACGCCGGGGGCGTTCCCCGGCGTGGGTCATTACAGGTAACGCGAGGTCAGGTGTTCACGGAAGTAGCGGATATTCAGATCTTCTCCCGTCGCCTGGGTGATCAGCTGTGACGTGGTAAACCGGCTGCCGTGTTGCCAGACGTTCTGGCGCAGCCAGTCAAACAGGGCCGACAGATCCCCTTCAGCGATAGACGCCTGCAGACCCGGCAGCGCCGTTTTCGCAGCGTTGAACAGCTGCGCGGCGTACATCGCCCCCAGCGTATAAGACGGGAAGTAGCCGAATCCGCCGTCGGTCCAGTGGATGTCCTGCATACAGCCGTTGCGGTAGTTGTCTTTGGTGGATAACCCGAGCCAGGCCTGCATTTTCTCATCCCACAGGGCCGGAATGTCGTCCACCTCAATGTCGCCGTTGATCAACGCGCGTTCAATTTCATAGCGCAGCACCACGTGTGCCGGGTAGCTCACTTCGTCTGCATCGACGCGGATATAGCCCGGCTTCACGCGCTGGTTCCAGGCGATAAAGTTCTCTTCGCTAAACGCCGCCTGGCTACCAAAACGGGCATGAACGGCAGGGAGGAGATGTTTCAGGAACGCCTCGCTGCGGCCAAGCTGCATCTCAAAGAACAGACTCTGGGATTCGTGGATTGCCGTTGAACGTGCCAGGGCAACGGGCTGACCGGCCCACGCGCGCGGCAGGTTCTGTTCGTAGCGCGCGTGTCCGGTTTCGTGGATCACACCAAACAGGGCGCTGAGGAGTTCATCTTCGTCATAACGTGTGGTAATGCGCACATCTTCCGGCACGCCGCCGCAGAACGGGTGTGCGCTCACGTCCAGACGACCACCGTTAAAATCGAAGCCGAGCATCTTCATGGCTTCCAGCCCCAGCTCACGCTGCGTTGCCGTCGGGAAAGGTCCCTGCGGCGGGACGAACGACTGCTTTGCCTGTTTTTCGACCACATTTGCCAGCAGATCCGGCAGCCAGGACTTCATATCAGCAAAGAGCACGTCCAGGCGCGCGCTGGTCATGTCCGGCTCAAAAATATCGAGCAGCGCGTCGTAAGGGGAGCAACCTTTGGCATCCGCGCGCAGACGCGCCTCTTCGCGGCTCAGTTTGACCACCTCTTTCAGGTTGGCGGAAAAACCCTGCCAGTCGTTGGCCGGACGCTGGGTACGCCAGGCGTGTTCACACTTGTTGCCCGCCAGCGATTTGGCTTCCACCAGCGATTCCGGCAGCAGCGAGGCCTGTTGATATTGACGCGTCATTTCGCGCAGGTTGGCCTGTTCGACATCGTTCAGATCTTCACCTGCCGCCGCAGCCAGCAGGTCGCCCACTTTTTTGTCGGTCAGGATCTGATGTTGCAGGACGCTCATCTCCGCCAGCGCCTCACCGCGCGCGGCGCTGCCGCCGGGCGGCATCATGGTGAACATGTCCCAGCTGGCGATGGAGGAGAGGTGTGAGAAGCGGGAGAGACGCTGGAAAGTTTTCACAAGTGACTGATAGGCGGATATTTTTTGCAATTCTTATTTCCTCTTGCCAGGGATGTGTTTCAGGGAGCATACAATGAAACAGACCAAATTCCCCAACATTTCCCACCCGGAGGAAATCTGTGCCGATCTCCTGCGTTGAAACCGTCGCCGGCATGCCGGCAGACGGTTTTCGGTGGGCGCTTAGGCCTTATCACGCATAACCTGCTGCAGGATCGCCAGCGCCTGGGTGAACTGAGCATCCGGAATGGTCAGCGGATAAAGGAAGCGGATCACGTTGCCGTACTGGCCGCAGATCAACAGCAGCAGGCCCTGGGCGAGCGCCTTTTGCTGGATCGCCTGCGCGATGGCGGCCGACGGTTGACGGCTCTCGGGATCAAAAAACTCCGCCGCAATCATCGATCCTCTTCCCCTTATCGCCACGAGCGCAGGGAAGGTGCCCTGAATCTCTTCCAGGGTGGCTTTCAGTCGATCGCCCAGATGCCGGGCGCGGGCGCACAGTGACTCGTTGTCGATAATATTCAGCACCGCGTGCGCGGCGGCCACCGCCAGCGGGTTGCCTGCATAGGTCCCCCCCAGACCGCCGGGCGCCGGCGCGTCCATGATTTCGGCGCGGCCCACCACGCCGGACAGCGGCATTCCGCCTGCCAGGCTTTTCGCCATCGTCATCAGGTCGGGCTTGTCCGCGTAGTGTTCCATGGCAAACAGTTTACCCGTACGGGCGAAGCCGCTCTGCACTTCGTCGGCAATCATCACGATCCCGTGTTCATCACAGATACGGCGGATGGCGGCCACCAGCTCTGGCGGGGCGACGTTGAATCCGCCTTCACCCTGGATGGGTTCAAAAATAATCGCCGCCACCTGTGTCGCCTCAATATCTGCTTTGAACAGGCGTTCTATCGCCGTGATGGCATCCTGCGTCGTGATGCCGTGCAGCTCCGAGGGATACGGCACGTGATACACCGACCCCGGGAAGGGGCCAAATCCCAGCTTATAAGGCGCGACCTTGCCGGTTAACGCCATGGTCATATAGGTTCTGCCGTGAAAGCCTCCCCCGAAGGCAATCACGCCCGGTCTGCCGGTGTGGGCCCGGGCGATTTTAATGGCATTTTCCACCGCTTCCGCGCCCGTTGTGAAGAATGCCGTTTTGGCCGGACTCTGCACCGGGGCCAGCTCGTTAAGTTTTTCGGCTAATGAAACGTAGCTTTCATACGGTACAATCTGGTAGGCCGTGTGGGTGAACTGGTGAAGCTGTTTTTCCACTGCAGCCACCAGTTCAGGATGACGATGGCCGGTATTCAGTACCGCGATCCCGGCGGCGAAATCAATATAGTCGTTGCCTTCCACGTCGGTAAGCGTGGCATTCTCCGCCGTGCGGGCAAAGAAATTACACATTACGCCTACGCCGCGCGGGGTGGCAGAAAGTCTGCGCTGATGAAATTCCTGGTTACTCATGTCAGATACCCTTTTGTCGAAACGCTCATACGCCAAGACGATCGCGCAGGCTGTAATACGCCGCGCCCATCGCCGTGAATGGAATCCGCAGGCTGCGACCGCCCGGGAAGGGATAGTGCGGGAGGTTGGCAAACGCATCAAAGCGCTCAGCGTCACCGCGCAACAGTTCCGAGATCAGCCGTCCGGCCAGGTGGGTGCAGGTCACGCCGTGGCCGCTGTAGCCCTGCATGTAATAGATGTTTTTATCCAGACGACCAAACTGCGGCATGCGGGACAGGGTCAGCAGGAAGTTGCCCGTCCAGCGGTAGTCGATTTTGACGCCTGCCAGCTGAGGGAAGGTTTTCAGCAGCTTTGGCATCACCAGGCGCTCGACATCGTCCGGATCGCGCGCGCCATAGACGACGCCACCGCCGTACAGCAGGCGGTTGTCGGCGGTAAGACGGTAGTAATCCAGCAGGTAGTTACAATCTTCCACGCAGTAGTTATTGGGGATCAGCGTGCGGACGACCGCTTCCGGCAGCGGGGCGGTGGTCACAACCTGAGTGCCGCAGGGCATGCTGCGTTTTGCCAGTTCCGGTTCTATCTTATCGCCCAGATAGGCATTCCCGGCGACGATCACGTAGCGGGCCGTCACCTGGCCATGCTGCGTGCTCACTACGGCCGGGCTGGTGTGCTGAATGGCGGTCACCGGGGACTGTTCATACACCCGCCCGCCGTTCAGGCGAATGGCGTCCGCTTCGCCGATTGCCAGGTTCAGCGGATGAATGTGCCCCCCGCTGCGGTCCAGCAGCGCGCCGGTATAGCGTTCGCTGTCGACTTCCCGGCGGATGGCGCTGGCGTCCAGCAACTCCAGCTGCGTGTTGCCGTAGCGTTCCCAGTTGGCTTTTTGCTCCTCCAGCGTCTCGAGTTGCTTATGGTTTAGCGCCACAAACAGCCCGCCGGGACGATAGTCGCACTGGATCTGATAGCGCTGGATACGCTCCCGGATGATTTCCCCGCCTTCAAACATCATGCTCCCGAGAACTCTGGCGGCATCGGGTCCGTAGTTTTTCTCAATCACGTCGATATCGCGGCTGTAGGAGTTAACCAGCTGGCCGCCGTTGCGTCCACTGGCACCAAAGCCGATGCGTGCCCCTTCAAGGAGCACCACGTCGTAGCCCATTTCGGCGAGATGCAGCGCGGAGGAGAGGCCGGTATAGCCGCCGCCCACCACGCACACGTCACAGCTGATCGACTCGTTAAGCGTCGGGAAAGGTTCGTAAGCGTTCGCGCTGGCCGCGTAGTAGCTGGTGGTATGTTCGGTCATGATTGAGACTCCAGGGCAATCCAGATGGTTTTCAGTTCGGTAAATTTTTCCAGCGCGTGCAGGGACTTATCGCGGCCGTTGCCGCTCTGTTTATAGCCGCCAAAGGGTACGGTCATATCGCCGTCGTTATAGTTATTGACGAAGACCGAGCCTGCTTTCAGGCGGCGGCTCATGCGGTGCGCGCGGGAGAGGTCGCGGGTCCATACCGCCGCGCCAAGCCCATATTCACTGTCGTTGGCCAGCGTTAAGGCTTCTTCTTCGGTTTTGAAACGGGTCACGACCAGCACCGGCCCGAAAATCTCTTCCCGGCACAGCGGGGAAGCAGGGTCGATGTTGACAAAAATGGTGGGACCGACTGCGGAGGGCCATGCTTGTTCCCGCCCGTCCAGCAGCAGCGTCCCTTTCCGGGTTCCCTCGCGAATAAACGTGTGGACGGTATCGGCATGCGCAGCGTCGATGAGCATGCCCATCGTGCTGTCAGGGTCGAGCGGATCGCCCGGCTGCCAGTGACGGGCCTGCGCTTTCAGCTTTGCCAGGACGTCATCGGCGATGCTGTCTTCGAGCAGCAGGCGGGTTCCGGCGATACAGACTTGCCCCTGGTTATAAAAAATCCCGGCGGCGGTCGCGCTCACGGCTTTGTCCAGGTCCGGACAGTCGGCAAAGATAATGTTGGCGCTCTTGCCGCCTGCCTCCAGCCAGACGCGCTTCATGTTGCTTTCTCCCGCGTCCTTCAACAGCTGCTTGCCGGTACGGGTAGAGCCGGTAAACGTCAGCACTTCGACTTCAGGATGCAGTGCCAGCGCCTTGCCCGCTTCGTGTCCGTAACCGCTTATCACATTCAGCACGCCGTCCGGCAGGCCCGCCTCTTTCGCCAGCCCGGCCAGCCGCAGGGCGGTGAGCGGCGATTTCTCCGACGGTTTTAATACCACGCTGTTGCCCGCGACCAGTGCCGGGCCCAGCTTCCAGCAGGCCAGCAGCAGCGGGAAGTTCCAGGGAACGATGGCCGCGACCACCCCGATCGGCTCGCGCACGATCATCGCCAGTTCGCCCGGCCCCGTAGGCGCCACTTCGCCGTAGACTTTATCCGCCGCTTCGGCGTACCAGCGAATAGCGCGCGCCGCGCCGGGAATATCGTCGCGCAGGCTGTGGCGGATGGGTTTACCGGTGTCCAGTGTTTCCAGTAAGGCCAGCTCTTCGCCGTGGCGTTCCATTAAATCGGCGAGCTTATTGAGCACGGCCTTGCGCTGCGCCGGAGAGGCCTGCGACCAGTCACCGCGCTCAAATACCTCTCGCGCCGCCTGAACCGCGCGGTCCACGTCCGCCTGCTTGCCCCGGGCCACGTTCGCCAGCGTCTGTTGGGTCGCGGGATTGACGGTTTCAAACGTGGCATTATCGGCGGCGTCACAATAGGCACCGTTAATAAATAACCGGGTCTCAATGGCGCTGTTTTTTGCTTTATCCTGCCAGTAAGTCAGGTGCTGAAAATGCATATTCACTCCTTTCTTTCGCAATCAGATAAATAAGGTCATGGCCGTTTCAGGCAATACGAAGCCGTGAGGCATCCCGGGAATTAACCCGTTGAATGTCGACATTGATCGTTTTTATTTGTCCCGGCGTAAGCGCACTTACGCCGGGACTGAGTGGTAATTAGAACGTGGTGGGGGTGTGGGCACTGATAATGCGGCAGATGCCTGCCGAGGTGTTGCTGAAGCTGTGCGGTATGCCGGTATTAATGGCATAGCTTTGCCCCGCAACCAGGTGATAAGGCTGGCCATTAATGGTCAGCACTATTTCACCTTCCAGTATCGTACCGATCTCCTCACCCTGGTGTTTGATCCTCTCTCCGGTCGTGGTTCCTGGCTGGTAAGTTTCAAAAATCATCGCCAGCGTACGGTTCGGATTTCCGTTATGAACCAGCTTCATCGAAACCCCCTGACTGCCTATTTCGATAAGGTCTTCCTGATTAATAACCACCTGCGGTTCATCAGGTTTTTCCGGTTCCGAAAAGAATTCCGAGAGCGACAGCCCATAAACTTTCAGCAGCTTTTGCAGCGTACTGATGGCAGGACTGACTTTGTCCTGCTCAATGGTGCTGATGGCACTGTGTGTTAACCCAGACAGTTCGGCGGCACGCCGCTGCGAGAGACCCAATTGCTGGCGGATCTCAGACAGACGTTTCCCTGGCGCCAGTCCGTCATCGCTCATAGTTGCATTTCCTTTACGGTAGTGGTCAAAGCCGTTGCTTCTCGGCAATGTGGCTTTGACAGGCGGTGATAAAACCTTCAAACAACATGCGTGACAGGGCGTACTCGCTGCTGTTCCATTCGGGGTGCCATTGCACACCGAGGGCAAAAGGGTGGTCATGAACGCTGACCGCTTCGACCAGCCCGTCCGTCGAGCGGGCCTCCACGCGGAGCCGTGGTCCTAACGTTCGTGCACCTTGCCCGTGTAACGAGTTTACCCAAAATGTGTTACAGCCTGGTATTAATTGAGACAGCAGTCCTCCCTCCTGAACCTGAACTTCATGAGACGGGGCGTATTGTAGCTCAACCGGCAGTTCAGGATCTTCCCGGTGCTCAAGCAGGTCGTTCTGCTCGAACAGGCGGCGATACAGCGTCCCTCCCGTGGCAACAACCATTTCCTGCAGCCCCCGGCAGATGGCGAAAATGGGGATGCGCCTTTCGAGCGCGGCAGCAATCAGCGCCATACTCAGAAGATCTCGCCCGGGATCGGCGTCAGGCTCATCGCCGTTTTCACCATAAAGGTGCGGCTGCACGTTACTTGGGCTGCCCGGCAGGTAAATTCCGTCCAGGGTTGGCAGCAGAGCGGTAATAAGCTCTGGCTCTGCCAGCGCATGCGGTAAGGCAACAGGTAAGCCCCCCGCGTTAATAATGGCATTCAGGTACTTTTCTTGCAGGGTCTGGGTCTCATGACCCTTAAGCCTGTTTCTGCACATCACCACGCCAATAACTGGCTTGTTCATTATATTTTCCATGATCGCCCTCACAAAGTGGACTAAATTTAGGCCATTCTCGCCTATGAAACGGCCTTTTCGTTCAATATTTTCTCAATCTAGCAACGGGATCTGCCTTTTGCAAACTTAATTTAACATTTGACAAACATTTTGTTTGCATACAGATTCGATAGGGTGGACATTATATTTGACAGTCCAGAGCAGCGAACACAAATCCCAAAAACGGTGGTAAATCATGGAAACCAATATCGTAGAAGTTGAGAACTTTGTGCAGCACACGGATGAGAGGCGGGGCAGCGCCTTTACGCAGGAAGTGAAGCGCTATTTAGAAAAGTATCCTGACACCCAGTTTATTGATGTCCTCCTGACCGATCTGAACGGCTGTTTTCGCGGCAAACGCATCCCGGTTGCCGGACTGAGCAAACTTGAAAAAGGCTGCTATTTCCCGGCATCGGTTTTCGCCATGGATATTTTGGGTAACGTTGTGGAAGAGGCAGGGCTGGGCCAGGAACTCGGCGAGCCCGACTGTATCTGCGTGCCGGTGCCGGGCACCCTGACTCCCTCCGCCGCCGACCCGGAATACATTGGTCAGGTGCAGCTCACCATGGTCGATGAAGATGGCGCTCCCTTTGACGTTGAGCCGCGGAACGTACTCAACCGACTCTGGCAGCAGCTGCGCCAGCGCGGTCTGTTCCCCGTGGTAGCGGTAGAGCTGGAGTTCTATTTGCTTGACCGTAAACGCGATGCCGACGGCTATCTGCAGCCACCCTGCGCGCCGGGCACCGACGTGCGTAACACGCAGAGTCAGGTCTACTCGGTTGATAATCTCAACCACTTTGCTGACGTGCTGAATGACATTGACGAACTGGCGCAGTTGCAGTTGATCCCCGCCGACGGGGCAGTGGCTGAAGCCTCCCCGGGCCAGTTTGAGATCAACCTGCACCATACGGAAAACGTGCTGGATGCCTGCGATGATGCGCTGGCGCTAAAACGTCTCGTCAGGCAGATGGCGGAAAAACACAAGATGCACGCCACGTTTATGGCAAAGCCGTATGAAGAACATGCGGGCAGCGGGATGCATATCCACATCAGCATGCAAAACAACAGAGGCGAAAACGTGTTCGCAGACGCCAGCGGCGAGGATTCCGCGCTGCTGAAACGTGCGCTGGCCGGGATGATCGATCTGATGCCAGCGTCCATGGCGCTGCTGGCGCCGAACGTCAACTCCTACCGCCGTTTCCAGCCGGGAATGTACGTGCCGACCCAGGCGTCATGGGGACACAATAATCGCACGGTTGCCCTGCGTATCCCCTGCGGCGATCGCCATAACCATCGGGTCGAATACCGGGTGGCGGGAGCAGACGCGAATCCGTATCTGGTGATGGCGGCGATTTTTGCCGGCATTTTACATGGGCTGGATAACGATTTACCCCTGCAGGAAGAAGTGGAAGGCAATGGTCTGGAGCAGGACGGACTGCCGTTCCCGATTCGACAGAGCGATGCGCTGTGGGAGTTTATGCAAAACGATCACCTTCGCGAGCGACTGGGCGAACGTTTCTGCCACGTCTATCACGCCTGCAAACATGATGAATTGCTGCAGTTCGAACGCCTGATTACCGAAACTGAAATAGAGTGGATGCTGAAAAACGCCTGATGACGTGCCCCGGTTAGGGGCCGCTTTGTTTCATCGCATACGTATCACCAAACGGCCTGCGCGGAGCCTGGCCGAACTGTTCGCTGGCATGCCAGCTATCTCCCGGGAGTCGCGTTATGGAGCGCAGGCGGCACAGGGACTTTCTTAACGACACTGTGTGACGAGGTAGGAAATGATGCAGATGTTCAACTATCCGCAGGGCGAAGGGGGCCAGTCAGGCGCCTGCTGTGAGTGCGAGCGAGAGACGCTGCGCTGGTACGATCGCGTATGTTCTTTACAACTTCCCCCTTTGCTAAGCAGGTTTGCGTTAAGGTCAACGCGATTGCAAACCACGGTAAGCATGGGGGGGATGGTCTATGGCGACTAACACATCTCTTGATTCGCCGGGCATGGCCGGAAGAACCCGGCTTCGCAGTTCCCTCAAGCTCTGGCAGGTGGTGATGATGGGGCTGGCTTACCTCACCCCCATGACCGTGTTTGATACCTTCGGCATTGTGTCCGGTATCAGCAATGGCCACGTGCCCGCCTCGTATCTCCTGGCGCTGGCGGGTGTCATGTTTACCGCCATCAGCTACGGCAAACTGGTACGACAGTTCCCGGAGGCGGGCTCTGCGTACACCTACACGCAGAAATCGATCGGACCCCATCTGGGGTTTATGGTCGGCTGGTCATCGCTGCTGGACTATCTCTTCCTGCCGATGATCAACGTGCTGCTGGCGAAGATCTACCTTTCCGCGTTGTTCCCGGAAGTCCCGCCGTGGGTCTGGGTAGTGGGGTTTGTGACCATCCTGACGCTGGCGAACCTGAAGAGTGTTAATTTGGTCGCCAACTTTAACACCCTTTTTGTGCTGGTGCAGATCGCCATCATGGTGGTGTTTGTCATACTCGTGGTACATGGTTTGCACAAGGGGGAGGGCGTTGGCACCGTCTGGTCGCTGCAGCCGTTTATCAGCGAGAACGCACATCTGATCCCGATTATTACCGGCGCGACTATCGTCTGCTTCTCTTTCCTCGGCTTTGACGCGGTCACCACGCTGTCGGAAGAGACGCCAAACGCGGCGAGGGTGATTCCCAAAGCCATTTTCCTGACCGCACTGTATGGCGGGCTGATATTCATTGTTGCCTCGTTTTTCATGCAGCTCTTCTTCCCGACGATCGCGCGCTTCAAGAACCCGGACGCCGCGCTGCCGGAAATTGCGCTGTACGTGGGCGGCAAGCTCTTCCAGTCGGTGTTTCTGTGTACCACGTTTGTGAATACGCTCGCTTCAGGCTTGGCCTCACATGCCAGCGTCTCACGCTTATTGTATGTAATGGGGCGTGACAACGTCTTTCCGGAGCGGGTGTTTGGCTACGTGCATCCGAAATGGCGTACTCCGGCCCTGAACGTCATTATGGTAGGGATAGTGGCGCTGTCGGCCCTGTACTTTGACCTCGTGACCGCGACGGCGCTGATCAACTTTGGGGCGCTGGTGGCGTTTACGTTTGTTAATCTCTCGGTGTACAACCATTTCTGGCGGCGTAAGGGGCTGAACAAAACGTGGAAAGATCGGTTCCACTATCTCCTGTTGCCACTCATTGGTGCCGTCACGGTTGGCGTGCTGTGGATAAACCTCGAGGCGACATCCCTGACGCTTGGCCTCATCTGGGCGGCACTGGGGGTCCTTTACCTGACATGGCTGACGCGCCGTTTCCGCAAACCGCCTCCGCAGTTTGAAGCCGCTAAGATAGAGCAGGCCTGGGATTCCTGAATGTAAAAACGGCACCAGTACGCTGGTGCCGTTTATCTGGATCGCTCGTCTTACCGGACATCAGCCCGCAGGCTTGTTATCTCAGACGTTTATGAAGACTGGCGCCCACCAGCAGCGCCCCACACAGCATCA
The DNA here is from genome assembly GCF_003965585.1 of Enterobacter sp. WCHEn045836. Lineage (NCBI taxonomy): Bacteria > Pseudomonadati > Pseudomonadota > Gammaproteobacteria > Enterobacterales > Enterobacteriaceae > Enterobacter > Enterobacter sp. WCHEn045836. The sequence continues at coordinate 36,150 of NZ_RXPT01000007.1, read as the reverse complement.
GCGCGATAAACCCGCCCACGCCATTCCAGCCGTAGTTGTGCCAGAACACGCCGCCCAGTGTCCCGGCGAAGCTGGAGCCAAGATAGTAGCTAAACAGATACAAAGAGGATGCCTGGCCTTTGGCACGACGGGCGCGCGGGCCAATCCAGCTGCTGGCAACGGAATGTGCGGCGAAGAAACCGGCAGAGAAGAGCAGCATACCGGTGAAAATCAGCCACAGGGACGAGAAGAGCGTCAGCAACAGGCCGAGCAACATCACGGCGGTTGAGACCAGCATCACCGGCCCACGGCCATAGCGGGCGGTCATCGCCCCGGCTTTTGGCGAACTCCAGGTCCCGGTCAGATACGCCACGGAGAGCAGGCCGACTACCGCCTGGCTCAGATGCCACGGCGAGAGCATCAGCCGATAGCCAATATAGTTAAACAGCGTGACGAATGACCCCATCAGCAGGAAGCCGGTCAGGAACAGTCGCGGCAGCCCTTTATCCCGCCAGTGCAGGCGGAAGTTGATAAACAGCGTTTTGGGACGCAGAGAGGTGGGGCGGAAATGACGTGATTCCGGCAGAATTTTCCAGAACATCAGCGCAGAGGCCAGCGCAAAGCAGCCAATCACCGCCAGCGCGATGCGCCAGTTAAAGAAGTCTGTAAACACGCCGCTCAGCAGGCGTCCGCTCATGCCGCCGATGGAGTTCCCGCTGATGTACAGCCCCATGGAGAACGCGACAAAGCTCGGGTGGATCTCTTCGCTGAGAAAGGTCATCCCGACCGCCGCCACGCCGCTCAGGGATAACCCGATGAGCGCGCGCATCATCAGGATCCCGTGCCAGCTGGTCATCATGGTGGAGAGCAGCGTACAAACCGACGCCAGCATCAGCGCGGTCACCATCACCTGTTTACGGCCAATGGCATCGGAGAGGGGGCCGGTAAAGAGCAGGCCGACAGCCAGCATCCCGGTTGAAATAGAGAGTGAAATACTGCTGCTGGCCGGTGAGACGCCAAACTCATGTGACAGTACGGGAAGGATAGGCTGAACGCAGTAGAGCAGGGCAAAGGTTGCCAGACCGGCTGAGAACAGCGCCAGCGTGACGCGCATAAATTGGGAGGTACCACGTTTAATAAACTGCGCCGGCTGAGAGACTGCGGGTAAATCATCGATATCGCGTGCCGGTTCGATATCAACGGTAGATGTACGACTCACACATGTTCCTTGCTTAAACATCCCCGTGGTTTCTGGTGACGGGTATGACCACCTCTTCAGGGTAGGAAAATGTAAATATTCTGTCTAATATATTAATAATCTCAAATGATACTTATAAAATATGAATATCGAACTGCGTCATTTACGCTACTTTGTCGCGGTGGCAGAAGAACTCCATTTTGGCCGCGCCGCCGCGCGCCTGAACATTTCGCAGCCGCCGCTCAGCCAGCAAATTCAGATCCTGGAGCAGCAGATTGGCGCGCGTCTTCTCGCCCGCACCAACCGTAGCGTGAGCCTGACGGCGGCAGGCAGGCAGTTTCTGGCTGACAGCCGGCAAATTCTGAGCATGGTTGACGACGCTGCCGCCCGCGCAGAGCGGCTCTATCTGGGGGAGACCGGTGAATTGCGCATCGGGTTTACCTCGTCTGCCCCGTTTATCAGCGCCGTCTCGCAAACCCTGTCGTCGTTTCGCCGTGACTTCCCGGACGTGCATATTCAGACGCGCGAAATTAATACCCGGGAACAAATTGCTCCGCTGAATGAAGGGGCGCTGGATTTAGGGCTAATGCGCAACACCCAACTGCCGGACTCGCTGGCGTGGCAGGTGATCCTGCGCGAGCCGCTGATGGCAATGATCCCCCGCGATCATCCTTTAGCCTTACAGCCTGCCGTCACGCTGGCAGAGCTGGCGAAAGAGCCGTTTGTCTTTTTCGACCCGCAGGTGGGGACCGGTCTGTATGACGATATTCTGGGCCTGATGCGCCGCTACGATCTCGCCCCGCTGATTACCCAGGAAGTGGGAGAGGCGATGACGATCATTGGTCTGGTCGCCGCCGGGCTGGGGGTCTCTATTCTCCCGGCCTCCTTTAAACGGGTACAATTGCGTGAAATGCGCTGGGTGCCGCTCGCCGAAGACGATGCGGTATCGGAGATGTGGCTGGTGTGGTCCCGGCATCATGAGCAGAGCCACGCGGCACAGCGTTTTAAAAAGCAGCTGATCACCGCCTCTGCCGGGCGCTATTTATAGGGAAAAACGGGCAAAAATGTGCAGTAAATCACATGGCTAAGTAAATATTTGACGACGGCCATGCAAGTGCTTCACCATAGCCCAAAGTTTATTTCGAAGCTCGAAAATAAGGGAGTACGAGGTGGTTGCTGATAGTCAGCCAGGGCATATCGATCAAATTAAGCAGACCAACGCTGGCGCCGTGTATCGCCTGATTGATCAGCTTGGTCCGGTTTCGCGTATCGATTTGTCGCGCCTGGCCCAACTGGCTCCCGCCAGTATTACCAAGATTGTTCGCGAAATGCTGGAAGCCCACCTGGTTCAGGAGACGGAGATTCAGGAGCCGGGTAGCCGGGGCCGTCCGGCGGTCGGTCTGGTGGTGGAGACGGAAGCGTGGCATTACCTGTCGCTGCGCATCAGCCGGGGTGAGATCTTTCTTGCGCTGCGCGATCTCAGCAGCAAGCTGGTGGTGGAAGACCGCCTGGAGCTGCCGCTTAACGCCGAACAACCGCTTCTCGACGCGATTGTCACGCATATCGATCACTTCTTTATTCGTCACCAGCAGAAGCTTGAACGCTTAACGGCCATTGCCATCACCATGCCGGGCATTATTGATACCGAGAACGGCATCGTGCACCGCATGCCGTTTTATGAAGACGTCAAAGAGATGCCGCTGGGTGAGGTCCTGGAAAACCATACCGGCGTGCCGGTCTACATTCAGCATGACATCAGCGCCTGGACCATGGCGGAGGCGCTGTTTGGCGCGTCACGCGGGGCGCGGGATGTCATTCAGGTGGTGATCGACCATAACGTCGGGGCGGGCGTCATCACCGACGGACGCCTGCTGCATGCGGGCAGCAGTAGTCTGGTGGAGATTGGCCACACGCAGGTCGATCCCTACGGGAAACGCTGCTACTGTGGCAACCATGGCTGTCTGGAGACCATTGCCAGTGTGGAAAGCGTGCTGGAGCTGGCGCAGGTGAGGCTCAGCCAGTCCATGAGCTCCTCGCTGCACGGGCAACCCCTGACGGTGGATTCCCTGTGCGCTGCGGCGCGGCAGGGCGATCTGCTGGCTAAGGACATCATTACCGGCGTAGGGAATAACGTCGGGCGCATTCTCGCCATTATGGTGAATCTGTTTAACCCACAAAAAATTCTGATTGGCTCGCCGCTCAGCCAGGCGGCGGACATCCTCTTTCCGGCGATCTCGGCCTGCATTAATCAGCAGGCGCTTCCCGCCTACAGCAAAAACATTGTGGTGGAAAGCACGCAGTTTTCGAACCAGGGCACCATGGCCGGCGCCGCGCTGGTCAAAGATGCGATGTATAACGGTTCCTTACTGATCCGCCTGCTGCAGGGCTAACTCTTTTCCACAGATGTAAGAAAAATTGCGCTATCTCAAGCCGGGTAGCGCACGCTTCCCGTAGACTTCCCCCACTGAATTATTTACCTGGTTTATATTTTCGAAGCATACCCAAGAGGTGGAATGAGTCATGCTTAAGCGTTTCTTTGTTACTGGTACAGATACCTCTGTCGGCAAGACTGTTGTATCGCGCGCGTTGCTACAGGCGCTGGCAGCAAGCGGTAAACGTGTTGCCGGGTACAAACCGGTTGCAAAAGGCAGTAAAGAGACGCCTGAGGGGCTGCGCAATAAAGATGCCCTGGTTTTACAAAGCGTCTCATCCCTGGAGCTGCCTTATGACGCAGTCAATCCTATTGCCCTGAGCGAAGAGGAGAGCAGCGTGGCGCACAGCGGGCTGATCAATTACACCCTGCTGTCGGATGGGCTGGCGAACCTGAGCGAGAAGGTTGATCACGTTGTGGTTGAAGGCACGGGCGGCTGGCGCAGCCTGATGAACGATTTGCGTCCGCTTTCCGAGTGGGTGGTGCAGGAACAACTGCCGGTGGTGATGGTGGTGGGCATTCAGGAAGGGTGTATCAACCACGCGCTGCTCACGGCGCAGGCGATCGCCAATGACGGCCTGCCGTTAGTGGGCTGGGTGGCAAACCGCATCAATCCGGGCCTTGCGCACTATGCAGAAATCATCGACGTGCTGAGCAAAAAACTGCCCGGCCCGCTGGTGGGCGAACTGCCTTATCTGCCGCGCGCTGAGCAGCGCGAACTAGCGCAGTACATCGATCTCTCTGCTCTCGGCAGTGTGCTGGCCGTAGATCGAGTCGTGGCGTAACGTTCGCGAGAGCACGGACGCAACAACGCAGGCAATCAGCAGACCGGGTAGCAGAAAATACTGCCCGGTCATTTCACACACCATCAGCGCCGACATAATAGGCGCATGTGTCGTGGCAGCGAGCAACGTCGCCATCCCCGCCAGTCCCAGCAAAATCGCCGTTTCAGAACCCGGTAGCCACAGCGCAAAAAGCTGCGCAAACAGCATTCCTGTCGCCAGCCCGACAAACAGGGTTGGCGTGAAGACCCCGCCTGGCGCACCCGAACCGCTGCTTGCCAGTACCGCCAGCAGTTTACAGATAAACACGCCCGCAATAACGGACAGCAGCGGCGGTGAGAGCAGAAAGGCCTGCACCACGCTATAGCCGTTACCCCACACTTTGGGCGTCAGAAGCGACAACAGCCCGACGATCAGCCCCCCGAGCGCCAGCTGCCACGGCGGTGAGAGTTTGAGACGCAGAAACAGCGCATGGCTAACCGTCATCAGCCACATCAGCAGCGGACCGCAGACGCCCGCCAGCAGACCGATTCCGACCATCAACCCATAATCACCCACTGTGAGCGTTTCGCTGAGATGCACATCATACAGCGTGGTGGCACCCGGACTTAACAGACGCGTCGTCAGCAGCGCCACCACGGCCGCAATCACCACCGGGCCAAGCGAGGCCAGCATCAGCGTGCCAAACAGAATTTCGGCAATAAACAGGCTTCCGGCTAACGGTGCGTGGTAGGCGCTGGCCATTCCCGCCGCCGCCCCGCAGGCGATCCATAATTTCCATTCGGACTTTGGTGTAAAGCGCTGAGCAAACAAGGAGGCGGCGAGGGCAGCGAGGAGGATCATCGCCCCTTCACGTCCGATGGCGCTTCCGCTGGAAACCACCAGCAGAGACGCGAGGGATTTGACCAGGCTGGCACCGTAATCGAACTGCCCGTCACCCGTTTCCAGCGCTTCCATATAATCCGTTGGCGCATGCGGGCGTTGCGCCGTCAGCCGCTGCCACCCCCACAGCAACAATCCGGCTGCCAGGCCGCCAAGAGCAGGCGTGAGCATGCGACGCCAGGGGGACAACGCCGCCGCGGCGTTCACCAGGCTGCCGCTGTCGTTACTGAGAAACAGCCACTCCAGCAGATACATGCTGTGGCGAAACACGGCAACGGCCAGCGCGGCCAGTACGCCCGTGACGGTGGCAATCAGGAGCCGGCGAAACATCGCGCGGATATCGGGGTAAGTATGAAGACGTTGCATGGGTCGCGAGTAAACGGGGTCGATGCAATATTGTGGCGGGAACTCAACCAGTATGCAAATGAGCTTTTATATGGTTTCTAAATATTTAAATTATTTATTTATGTTGATGATTTATTTAACTGTTAAATATTAACCAAAAGTGCTGAATAAATCTGATTAACTCGTATTCATAGTAAAATTGCTTTTTTTATTAACGAAAAGGAAAAGGGAATTCTTTATGAGTAATCAATTCACTAATTACCGGAGCGTAACGCGTGGGTTACCGTACCGATAATTTTGGCCGGGGACAGGCGCTTGAGAATGATAAAACGACCACCGGTGCCAGGTGTATTGCGTCTATTACGGACAGCACCGAATTTGGACGCAGAATTCTCAGGGTAGGTGATAAAACCACTCCCTGTCCTAAATGTGGCAGGAAAGGCGTGATTGTATCAGGTGAGGAACGGGTGACATTTCACGGCGTACCGGTCGCCGTTCACGGTTCAAAAGTACATTGTGATTGCCCACCAGGTTCAAATCGGGTAATTGCTCCCGCAGGTCAGTGGCTGGGACGTGGCCGAGACCCGGTTGATGTTGCCAGGGAAGAACACGCCGCCAGGCTGGCAGCAGAAAAGCAGGCTGAAGAAAACCGCAGAGAGGAGGAAAGGGAGCGCAACCGTGTATTTGCAAAATCCTGCCTGCGGGGGGATGGCTGCAATGATGCCGGTGACCAGCGCGAACCCCACACTAATTTTGCCGATATGGCATTTTTCCTGGCCATGCCGACCAGCGACCCGGCAACCGATTCAGACACCCCGCAGCACGCACAGACCGCCAGAAAGAAAAAGCCAGAGGATATCCCCAGACCGAAAAATCGCAGCGCCCTTTATCGCTGGTGGAACGGCAACCATGAGGAGATGGAATATCAGGCGGCCGTTGCAGCTGCTGCAGCTGCTGCGCGGGTGCAGACGGCCACCGCAGGCGCAAGCGTGCTGGAACTCATAAGCGGCAGGGCGCTGACCTACGGCACATGGGCAGTGCGTGGTGCCGTCGGGCTGGGTGAGATAGCCACCGCGGGAGCAGGGGCTCCTGTGGCCGGGCTCCTGGTGGGAATGATGCCCGGCAGGCTGAACGACGGCGAACAGGATTTTATCGACCGTATGCGCCTCGCGCAGATGCGTGAAGCCCCAAGCCGTGTTCGCTATACGTGGGAGAACGACAGCAGGGGGAACCCGGTGCCGCATGGCTGGCACACGCCGCCTGGCCGGGACAGTGTGCGCGTCAGAAAAATGGAGTACGACAGCAGGGTGCAGGCGTATACGTTCACTACGGAAGAAGAACCGCGCATCACCATCGTGTGGACGCCTGACCGGACAGACGATAAAAAGCCGTGGAATACCGGCAACCAGGCGCGGCCAGTGCTGCCGAACCCGGTCGTTGTTGACCCGCTGCCCGTTAACACTGGCATAACGGCGACCACTAGCCCGGCACAGGGAGAAAAGCGTTTCGCGGATTACATTCTGATCCTGCCGTTCCCTGACCTGCCGCCGATTTATATCTACCTGAGCAAACCGCCGGTGGAGTTTCTGGAAGTCGAGCTATACAGTGACTTTAAACGCCGTTCGCGGCAGGGAATTTACGAGGCGGATCACATGCCGTCAAGGGCGGCAGTTGAAGCATATTTAACGGCGCTCTATCCTGATGTTGATCCAAGAGATATCTGCAAATTAGCTGATGATGTTGCAGCAATAGTGATTCCCAAAGAAGTGCATCAAAAAATAAGTGAAACGTATGGGGGCCGTAATACTCTGGCACAAATCGAACTTGATTCAAGAAATCTGCGCGCGGCACTTGATCGCAATTTGGATGCTATCAAACCAGCGCTAAAAGCACATGGTGCAACAGAAAGCCAGATTGAGGTGGCGAGGGCGAAAATGCACAGACTTAACAGTGAGCAGGGATTATACAAATGACTATAAACGTTAATGCGCTGATTGAGAATTTAGGGAAAAGCTACAAAGAACTGATTGGTTCTGAATTAATCTTGTACAAGTCGCCTCCAAAAGGTGCGTCCGGGTCTCCTGTTTTAAGTTTGGATATGGCCAAAGAAGGCGTGTTTTTATCTTTTTGGCGAGAAGGGAGGATTCTTAAGGCACTTACTTTAACCATTCAGGAAGATGGCAACGCCGATTGGGTGTTTCCAAACGCTTTGCCTAAGCCTTTAACTAAAAAGATGAACCGGAAATGGGTACATAAAAATATAGGTGAGCCATTAAGAAGCACTCCCCCTAAAGTGATTATGAAACGTTCTTTTGGATGGACGGATCTTTATGAGGCAAAAGGGTACGTAAATCCTACGAGCATGCAGATTAACTATGACGTAGCGGATAGGGTGAGGTCTGTAACCTTCATGCCAACGTCAGAGCTTCGCTGGTAATGCTTATCAGAAGCCCCGGAAGGGGCTTTTTTGTGCTCACATGCAATAAAGCCAGCATTAAAAATACATAGTGCAACGTAAAGCCAGATAGAAGCTGCCACGGTTAAAATTCACGAATTGAATCGTAACGTGGGGTTATACGAATGACAGCAAATTACGATCTTGACGATATGGTGAAAGATGTCGCTTTTATTCTCACTTCTGAAATTCGCTGGTGAGGCCAACATAAGCCCCGAAAGGGGCTTTTCTGGTCTGTATTAAAATATAATTCTCAGCTCTCACTGTGAATATTCAGCGCCCGGCGCGTACGCCCGGAACTGAGGTACTCCGCAATATAGTCCTGCGAAATCTCACCGTTATAGCGACCCTCTTCATCCACAATCGGCATCCAGCTGGTGTTGCTTTCATACAGGCGGGAGAGCACCACGCGCAGGTTATCTTCCGCTTTGCCGGTCATGCGGAACGGATGCAGGATGTCGCCGCAGGTGCCGCTGGCGTTGCGCGCTTCCCGGCGTTTCACAAAGCCCAGCGGTTTACCATGTTCGTCCACCACGGTGATGGCGCGGATATCGTTATCATCCATGGTGGCAAAGGCCTCTGGAAGCGGGGTAGAGCCACGTACCGTGATAGTAGGCTGCTGGTCGGTGACGTCGCCCGCCGATACAAGCAGCAGGCGCTTCAGGGTGCGGTCCTGACCGACAAACGAGCCGACAAACTCGTTCGCCGGCTTCGCCAGCAGCTCGTCCGGGCTGGCGCACTGGACAATTTTCCCCTGACGGAAAACGGCGATACGGTCGCCCAGCTTCAGGGCTTCATCGATATCGTGGCTGACCAGCATCACGGTTTTCTTCAGCTTGCGCTGCATCTCCAGAAACTGGTTCTGGATCACTTCACGGTTGATGGGGTCCACAGCGCCGAAGGGCTCATCCATCAGCAGCACCGGCGGATCAGCCGCCAGCGCGCGGATCACGCCGATACGCTGCTGCTGGCCGCCGGACATCTCGCGCGGATAGCGGTTGAGAAACTTACGCGGATCCAGCGCCACCATGTCCATCAGCTCTTCGGCACGGGTTTTACACCGGGCTTTATCCCACCCCAGCATGCGCGGCACCACGGTAATGTTCTCTTCGATGGTCATGTTCGGGAACAGGCCAATCTGCTGGATCACATAGCCGATGTTGCGGCGCAGCGTCACCGTATCCATCCCGCTGGTGTCTTCGCCGTTAATCAGGATCGTGCCGCTGCTCGGTGTAATCAGGCGGTTGATCATCTTCAGGGTGGTGGTTTTCCCGCAGCCGGACGGACCGAGCAGGACGCACATTTCCCCTTCGGGCACGTTCAGGTTGACGTTGTCCACGGCCTTAACGGTCTGGCCGTGCTTCTGTGAAAAGTGTTTGCTGAGGTTTTCCAGTTTTATCATTATCGAATCCCCTTCGGAGTCAGTACCACCTGCAGACGGTGCAGCAGCCAGTCGAGCACAATCGCTAAAAGACAAATCATCAGCGCCCCCGCAATCAGCATGCGGATATCGCTCCCGCCAATACCGTTAAGCAGCAGCAGGCCCAGGCCGCCCGCGCCAATCACGGCGGCAATCGCCATTACGCCGATATTCATTACCACGGCGGTACGGATGCCACCGAAAATCACCGGCAGCGCCATGGGGATTTCAACCCAGCGCAGCCGCTGCCAGAAAGTCATGCCGATGCCGCGTCCGGCCTCACGCAGACCCGGTGGCAGGCTGTCCAGCGCGGTATGGGTGTTGCGTACAATCGGCAGCAGCGAGTAGAGAAACACCGCGGTAATGGCGGGCAGGGCGCCAATGCCCTGACCGATCAGCGAAAACAGCGGGATCATCAGGCCAAACAGAGCGATGGACGGAATGGTCAGCACGATGGTCGCAATCCCCAGCACCGGTGTCGCCAGCCATTTGTGACGGACAATTAAAATGCCGAGCGGAACGCCGATAATGATGGCCAGGCCAACTGCCAGCGCCACCAGCCACAGATGCTGCAGCGTCAGGGTTAACAGGTAATCCCAGTTATCAAGAATGTAGTGAATCGTCTCCATAGCGCCTCCTACAACAGCTTTTTGCTACGCAGGAAATCACGGGCGACCTGCTGCGGTGACTGATGATCGATATCCACCTTCTTGTTCAGCTCGGTGATAACGTCGTTGTTGAGCTGGGCGGAGAGGGTGTTTAGCGCCTCTTCCAGCCCCGGGTTCGCCTCCAGCGTGTCTTTACGTACCACCGGGGTGACGGCATAGCTCGGGAAGAAACCTTTATCATCTTCCAGCACTTTGAGGTCGAAACCTTTCACGCGGCCGTCGGTGGTGTAGATCAGCCCGGCATCAACAAAACCGTCGCGCACCGCGTTATACACCAGGCCGGGATCCATCTGACGGATCTGCGGACGGTCCAGCGCCATGTTGTAGGCCTTCTGTAGCGGCTTCATCCCATCGCTGCGCCCGGCAAACTCAAGATCCAGTCCCAGGAGCCAGTTCTTGTCCGGGTTGGTTTCACGAACCTGCTCAATCTTCGCCACCATCTCAGACATGGTGTTGATATGTTCCGCTTCAGCGCGTTTACGCTGCATGGCGAAGGCATAGGTGTTGTTCATATCGGCCGGTTTGAGCCAGACCAGACCATGCTTCGCGTCCAGACGCTTAACCGTCTCGTAAGATTCCTGCGGCGACATGCGCTTGTTGATGTGATTAAAGATGATCAACGACGTACCGGTGTACTCCCAGGTCATATCAATCTGTTTGTTGATCATCGCGTTACGGGAGATAACGGTCGCAATATTGGTTTGCGGCTGCACCTGGAACCCTTTCTTTTGCAGGTACTGCACGGTCATGGCCGAGAGAATATGCTGCTCGGTAAAACTCTTGGTCGCCAGAATCAGCGGGGCGGCTATCGCCTGGCTGGTGAAGAGCGCCGCGGCACACAGCGCCGTCAGGCCGGATATTAGTCTCATGAAAGCTCCTTGTTATTGTTATCGAGCGAGATGGGGACTCATCACGCGACCCAGCGCAGCCAGCAGGGTGTCGAGGATCAGGGCAAACAGCGCGGTGGCCGCCGCGCCCAGGATCAGCGTCGGGAAGTCGTTCAGGTAGATGCCGGGGAAAATCAGCTCGCCGTAACTGCTGGCGCCAATCAGGAAGGCCAGCGGAGCTGTACCCACATTAATGGCGGTGGCAATGCGGATGCCCGAGAGCATCACCGGCCAGGCGTTAGGTAACTCCACCTGGCACAGACGCTGCCATTTGGTCATCCCAATCCCGTTCGCCGCTTCCAGTAATGACGACGGCACCGAGCACAGCCCGGCGTAGGTATTGCGCACAATCGGCAGCAGCGAGGCAAGAAACAGGGCGATGATGGCTGGCGTATCGCCAATGCCAATCACCACCATCGCCAGCGCCAGAACCGCCAGCGGCGGCAGGGTGTTGCCGACGTTGAAGATTTGCATCACGTATTCGGCTACCCCACGCGCCGCCGGGCGGCTGAGCAGGATACCCGCCGGAATGCCAACCAGCAGGGCGAAGAACATCGAGGAAAATACGAGGATTAAATGCTGTTGCCCGAGGTAGATCAGGTCAACCTGACGCGCCTTGATCGTCTCCAGCCCAATGCCCCAGGTGAGGAGGGCCAGAACCACGATAATGGCGCCGACAAACAGCAGCGAGCGTTTGAGTAATGGATGCATTGCGGTGTGTCTCCCTGTGCGCATGCGTTATCGCAACCAGCGGTTGCCTGTTGTTATGCCATGTTTCGGCAGGGGTAGTTGACCTATAGCAAGCGTTTGGGAAGGGTTCCAGCGAAGGGGGAAAATCAGTAACCCTATGAAACTAGTGACAACCTTGATTAAGCCTTATGAGGTAAGGGCTGGCTGTGAGAGGGCAGAATAGTCCTAAAGCGACGTCATGAAAGTGACGGTGTCACAACTGTCGCGAAATTCTGCCCTCTGCGTTTTGACTATCGGCCGAGGGCTGCGCGAACTTTGCGCACGCGCACCGCGATGGTAATCATGGAACAAACGGATACCAGCGCCAGTATTACACCCAGCGCCAGCATGGCATTAAAGCCTATCCACCGGAACAGGAGTAACCCCGCGATACCGCCGGTAATAAACGAGAACAGGGTGGTTAAGTGGGTTTTAAGCTGGCTTTTCTGCGCCGCCGTGTCTTTGGAGTAGTCCCGGCGCAGCATCGCCACCACCACCGAGGCCAGCGATATCCCCGCGTCCGTCAGCGTGCCGGTGATGTGTGTCGATCTCACCCGGCCGCTGGAGAGCTGGGTGGAGGTGGAATTATGGATCCCCATCAGACCACAGAGAAAGATAATAATTGTGCGGTTGCTGGTGAGGGCATGGAAATACATTTCGTATACCGAAATACCGGTCAGTAATAACCCCTCGACAAACAGGATCTGACAAAAAACCAGGCGGATATTATGGATAATGCCCCAGATAACAATAATGCGCGCAAGAATGGCACCCGTGACAAACGCCAGAATAATAGAGCCAAAGAAAATAATATCGTTCAGATCGGTGGAAGAGACTTCGCTGGATAATTGTGAGGTATTGCCGGTCATGTGAGAGGGGAAAAAGCCAAATGCCCCAAGGGCGATGGCGTTGAGCAAGCCAGCGGATGTCGCCAGCCAGAGGGCTAACCGGCGATCCTCCTGATGCGTTCGTTCTTTTTTGAGTTTAATCAGCAAGAATACCTCCGGGGGTGAGCTTTGCCTGAAACGTCAGGCTAGCAAAGCGCTGCAACGGACAGTCCAGGATATGGCTTAATTATTATTCCCTCTGACGATATGCAGGGTTTTGTAATTAAATAAAATATCCTTGCTGAATATAGGGCCGTGGGGAATTCAGACCATGCCGTTATTTCCGTGTCGCAAAAATGCCGGGCGCTGATTAAGACGTTCAAACCAGGCATCAATGGCAGGCACCGCGGGTTTGTCAAAAGGCGTCATCTTCCAGCGGTTCACCGACAGCCCCAGCACCACATCTGCAAGCGTAAACGTTTCGCCCGCAGTAAAGGCGCCGGTGCGCTGCAACTGCTGCTCCAGAATGCCGATACAGTGGTTCCACTCTTTTATCCCGGCGGCAATCCGCGCGGGATCGTTATAGTCCGGGTTATTGCGCCCCAGCGCCGGAAAGACATAGCGCCAGGCGTTGTTGAATTCGGTTGCCTGCCAGTCCATCCAGCGCTCGACGTTAGCGCAGGCCTGCGGCTGCGACGGCAGCAGGTCATCGCGTCCGGCTTTGCGCACCAGGTAGCGGCAGATTGAATTCGATTCCCACAGCACAAAATCGCCGTCGATCAGCACCGGCACCATGGCGTTGGGGTTCAGGGCGCGGAAGGCGTCCGTTTCCGTCGGGGCAAATCCGCTGCCGTAATCTTCCTGCTGGTACGTAATTCCGGCTTCTTCGCAGGTCCAGAGGACTTTACGCACGTTGATGGAGGTGGTTTTGCCGAGGATGGTGATCATGGGTCAGGTGTCCTGCACTGGAATGAATGGTTTAAAAACAATACATCAGTTTTGTGAAAGAGGTCGGGGCAAAATTAGGTGGTGAGTGCGCTGGATTGGGGGAGTGATACCGTCTTTCTGGAAGGAGCCTCGCAAACCTAAAAGTAACCCGGTGAAAATGAGGGTTAATGCTTTTATTCCGGTTATCGGGGTCGTAAAGTGACGGCGTTGCGGCACATCCGCAATCGGGTGTAGGAACCCGTATTCCATATAGCGATATTTAGTATGTCGTGGCAGCGTTTATCCCGTTACAATCTCGGTGGCGCTGGCGGAGCAGCCGTAAGGCTGGCCGTTTTCTATGTGGGCGGTATTCCTACCTCCGTCAGTGCTACCCCCGAGCGTAGGAACTCACAAGGTAGTGAATAAAATTACATGTAGAGGATGCCTTAATATGGCGACTATCCAGACCCTGATTTTCCCGCAATCTGACGAAAACATTATTCAGCAGCTTATTACCCGGCCCCTTCCGGTTGACGCCGACCTCTTTGACGTCGCGGACAACTGCGCCGCGCTGGTGACCGTGCTGGTCGAAAGCGATGATAACGTCATTCGCTCTGCGCTCTGCGAGCGTCTGCTGCAAGCGCTTCATCGACTGCGTGAACTCTGCGATACCGATCTCCCGCCGAACCTTATTGAACAATTGATTGTGGGAGAGAAAATGACCTCCTGCGTGCCGGACTGCTGGCACGATACGGCTACCCAGATAGACTATGCGCTGGCACTTACCCAGGCCGTTAAAGGGGGGACATTGCCCGCGAACGTTGCGAAAGAGCTTACGGGCCTGCTGCACGATATGATCTGGCTGCTGGCAGAGTTTGTGAAGGAGCCGCGAATTGTGGCGCATTGAGTGCGGGCTGGCTTTGTTAGCTGCTTAGAGGGTGGTGTGAGAAAGGGGCTATGGTGAGCCCCTTTGAGGTTGTTGAGGGTGTGTGGATATTGCTTTCGCGATAGTAGGGCGGGTAAATGACTGCTATGAGCGAGGAGCGGACATTGCTAACAGCGTTCTAGGTGAACCCGCGAGGCACAGATTACGCAATGCCGGTTGGCCTACCATCAAACCGAAGGTCAGAATTTCGCTCATCACCTTAATCTCGATACAGTTTGGTGGTTATTGAGATACCATTGGGCATTGATGTGATGGACTAGCCTCTTTTCCAGTGCAAATCCATCAAAGCTCAATGAACCTATCTGTCTGAGCATACTGAACTTTTGATCTAGTCATTGACTAATAAAAGATCGAAGAATCGCTTCTTTATACTCAGCTGAGCCATCACCATTTTTTTAAAAATTGTCACTGTTACCCTCTAGGCTGAAATCTTTCGAGAACGAATCAATTCTTCACGTAAGTAATAAGCTCTAGCAGAGCCAGTTTCTACAATTCCTGTTAAGAGAAGCAGGCATATATCGTACATTTTTCTATTGAGAGTTCCGCGATTTTCTATCTGCAAAAATCTTCCAACAACCATTTCTATATAAAATGCTGTATTGACTTGCTTCCCGATAATATGTCGATTGGCACTATAATGCTCAGCTAAAATCAGAATGCCTTCTTCGAAGAATACGTTGTAGAAGTTATAAATCAATGAAGACAAGGCTTCAAACACATGGCTATTATGTGCAGATTGCCTAGCAAAATCGAGCAAATATTTAGCACCTCGCTTCATATCTTTCTCTTCATTCTCATGTCCTTGCCAAGGGCAATCCGCATACATCATTCCACGCAGGAGCTGATTTAGGTCATTCTGTAAACCGATATAACGATCATTAACATCATTCAAAGCTATCTTGTGTGCTTCTGGTGCTAACAGGCACCAAAGTGCCCATATAGCATCATAATCACCTTCTTTTTCTACAGCGACATGATAGGAGAGTGTTAAAGAATAAATGAAGCCGGGAGCTTTTGTACACCCTAACACCAATAGATCTTTAAAGGGCATGAAGTTATTTTTTCTTGAAGAAACAACATGTTCAGAGAGACAGTCTTGAATCTGCTTTTTAATTTCATGATTTATTTTTTCATCATCACTCGAACGATGGTTTTGATACTCCGTATCAAATACAAAACTCATTAACCTATTGACCAACTGAATTTGTATCTCATCCTTAGTACAGTAAGGAACCATTAGCATTGGTAAATGAATAAACCACGAACAGTGGCTTTCCAAAGATATATCGTTAACCGAAAGCTTAAACTTTCCCTCAATCAAGTCGTTACGAAAAGTTGTTAAAAGATCATTCCATTTTTCGAGTGCGGCTTGCAATTCAGCACCTTGTAAATGATAAAACCTTCGTACCTCACTATCTTCCCTTCGTAATCTGGCATACTCAACTATTCCACCTATACAACGGGATGCTAATTCAGCGTCTCTAGACCAAAGAAACTCTCTTACTCCCTTAGCAGCACAAGCACTAACGTTCAGGTTCTCATGCGTTAATGCTGTAGCTAACGCAAACTTCAAATATTCTATTTGTTCTGAATCTAGATCTAAATCAAATAACTTAGGTAAGACAAATGCGCATGCTCCAGAGCCATAATAATCAGTCTTATCATGTGCAGCTGTCCCATTCATATTGTCTGCGTGCATGAATATTGATTCTAGGATGATTTCTAAGCACCACTTTTTATCTTCATAGCTCAATTCTAAAAGAACATCACGAACACAAACCGCTGCAACAGTTGTGATTGTGCCAACCGCCATATCAGCAAAGTTGTGTACTTCACCTTTTTGGAGGGCGCTGAGCAATCCCTTAGTAGCTATTAATGCATCCTGATATGAAGAGAAGTATTTTTCTTCTAGTAATTGCTCATCGAATAGTTTTTTACCCCATAAGTTTAAACTAGTTACGGTGTTATCCATTGCGTGCTTTTCATTAAATTCTTGTTGATCCAGCTTTAAATCTTCCGGAAGCTCTGATGAGCTTTGAAACAATACTCTGTCATTTTCTTTGTCTTCAACTACTTTCCAAGTCCTTGTATCGACTCTGTGCACCATATACCTAAGGCTTTTTTCATTACTTGCAGTAGCTTCATTTTTCAGTTCATCAACAATTTTTAAAATATCATCCCTTAACTCATTTACGAACTGAAGCCTTGTTAATAAGGTTTCTAATGACTCTTTTCTCCATGGTCGAAGTGCTGCTTCTCTTCTCTCTTCTAGGTATATTTTCGACAATGCATCCCTATTAAGACCAAAGAAATGCATCTCATTTCCACCCATTTCTTGTGTCATTCGAATCAAATCTAAATGGTATAAATCAGCAGTTTTAAGCAAAGGAAAGGCTGCTTTACCTACTTTATTAGGGAAGCCTGTGGCCACAGAAGATAAAACAGATGTAGGCATTACTGAATTACTAGAGCGAAGAACATAATCAAAAATCCAATCTATTTCATTATTCTTACCACAATTTTCAACGTACTCAACTAACCAGTTCTCCAATGCCATAAGAGCACTCTGTAATAAGTAGGGCAACGTAGACTGTCCTCTATATCCCTTCCAGAGGTGGGGAGATGCATACTGTTTAACTACTGTGCCATCATTCAGGGTTATATCGACTTGTTTAGCTACTGTTTCGAAGGCGTAAATAGTGTCTTCTTCATTGTCTTGAGTTTTAGAAAAATCCGATTCTGAGTATTTTTGTGCTGTCAAATTGCACAATCTAATAATGAAATCCAAGCCTAGCCTTGGCTTGAATTGAAGAAGATATTTGAAAGGGCCTTTGGCACCGCTTGCAGGGAAAAAATCTCGTTCTGTATCTAGCCCAAATGATTCCTCTACCTCTACTCGATATGACCCGTAGCCATAATCGTTCTCTTCGGATTCTTCCAACAGCCACTCATGCATTGAAAGTTTAACTACGAAGTCAGGATAAAACTTACACAACATAGGAACATTGAAGCCTATAAGTGCCAAACTACTCAGTTCATCAACATAACTTAATCGTCTAGGCTTTATCTTTGAGGTGAAAACGTCCTGTTTCATCAATTCATCAAAATCATCTTTAATAGCCGTTGAAACTTTTAATAAAGCATTTAATATTTTTTTTCTTTGCCCCTCACCACGATATGAATCTTTAACCTTTTCAAGGAGCCATAAACTTAAAAAACCAACCTTTTCAGACGCTTTTGGCAACTCATCATGTATATTAATGAGACCAGTCCATTAATCTATTAATTCAATAACTTGAGTGCGCACAGGACTACTCAAATTATCTCTTTCCTCATAAATAAAATGGAATAGTGCTTCCCAACCTTCTCCATATGGTTTCAGGAAAAGGGATTTGAGCAATCCCGATTTTTTATCTTTTATCAATAGTCCGTTGTGTAGAGATATTGGTCTTTGACACGTTATTCTGAGAATAAAACAAAACCGTGTCAAAAGAGCACAATCATCTTTAAGAAGTTGGCGCTTGAGTGAATTAAGAAATATCCCGGGAGAGTCATGCTGCATGATTGCAGAAATTGCCTCGTCCTTCCAATAACTCTCTATCTCGTCCGAAGATAATAAACCTTCTACGAATTCATTAGTTGTATCATCAAATTTTAGCTTCCTATACAGCCATAACCTGAATGCCCTACTTATCGCAGGTTCATTTCCTATATTTAACAAAAAGCTTGCAACATTATGAGAATTATCAAAATGCTCTCTATCGATGAACTCCTCTAAAGCCCAATCTTCCAAAACATCATGCATAGGACTTACACAAGATGATTTTTGATCTCTGTAGATCAAATTGTCTTCTTCCAACTTTGCGATTACTTCCGGGTCAAAACCGCTTGCTCTGACACCAAAAAGCATCTTTTTAGCTCTCTCTATTGCTATTTTAATAAAGGTTGCTCTTCTTCTATCTGGCATCCCTGACTTTCTATCAACTTCTTTTGCAACGACAGTCCGCCACACTGTATCCCTAAAGTCTTCTTCAGTATCTCCAATCCCAAATTGAGCGCCATTTTTTATAGCTCTTACAGCAATCTCAATAAAAAATGGTATTCTTAGTAGTTCTACTAATGAGTTATTAGATACTAAAGATTTTAGCTCTGGAATATGCTCGCAAACTTGCTCGACTTGACTATCTTCAAGCCCTTCAATATTCATGCTGCTAAAATTTATAGAGCAAGGCTGTAGGAAATTAAATAACAATTGTTGATAAGCATAGTCCCGGCCAGTTGCAATGATAGTCCAACCAGACTGTTTTCTAATGTATTGCAATAACTCAACAAAAGTATTTGGATAATTTAGCTCTAAAACTTTTTCTAGGGACTCTATTACGAGTACTTTTTCGTGAAGCAATGAGAAATGACTTTCAATTTCTCCCAAAGAAGATGTAATTCCCATGGAAGTGAAAACTTCATTTAAGTTACTTTTATCTAAATCTTCAGCTCTTAAGTAGAAGACTGGAATATCTAAATTTTTTGTTGTGATAAAATCTTTAACAACGCCTGACTTTCCAGCCCCTCTTGCACCGGTAACAAATACAAACTCACTATCTCTATAGCAGTTAGATAGTGCTGCTAGTTGTTCTGTCCTATCAACATGGAGTCCATTTATAGTTGTAGAAATACCTTCAAAAATATGCTTACTGCGCTCATAAAGCTTTATCAAGTCATTCTCGAAATATAAGTGGCTTGATTTATTAAATAATCCTTTAACGTCTTCTGGTATATTATTTTGAGTTAAAACCCCCGCATTCTGGTTGAAACTTTGAACGCAGGAAACAAGTCTAGCTAAGACTAGAGAAGGTAATACGTCTGAGTAACACTGAATCAATGAGCAAAGTAAGTTTGCTACGATTGAATGTTCTGCATCTAAGTCAAAAGGTAAAATCTGAAACGATTTTAAGAAAGACCACAATTCTTCTTCTGAGATAGCTACCCCGTTATTCGCATGAGTAAGCTGATCTCTAAATATCCCTAATCTTTCGAGCTTTGCTTCACTGGTAAATCCTTGGGTTTGAGATTTCTTTATAAAATCTTCTGAGTTCGATGAAAACTTAGCCCATTCAAGTAACGGCAAAGTATTATTTATGTCAGTTTTTGGTAAATTACCTGTTATTAACGCGATAGAATCTCTTTCTGACTTAAAGCCCACACTTTTAAAGTCCGCCCAAGCACTATTTATAACTTCTGCAAATACTGAGTTTGATGAGCCACTAATAGTTATTTCATGTTTAATCTGAGCAAAGATCTTACTTTCATTATTTGAGTTGTCTGTGGCAGTCAATACAAAATCATCAGTATTTACACCATCATATTTGTTCTGGAATTTTAACTCTTTAGCCCTCATGTAGTTACTCAAACAAGGAACACAAGATTTAGTCAATAAGGATAGTGCGAAAGCTGCTTGAACTCTTGTTTCAAAATTAACTCCCCCACCGCCAGTAGAAAACGGGTTACTTTGTTTTTTTATTTCTAGACTCATTTTATATTCTCCCTGAAGGTGGAATTTCTTTATCAAAAGGCCGGTGTGTCTGCGCGGTTTCAGTATTATAAGGCAGCTCAGCCCTTTGAGTAGAGGTTTTATCCACACTAGCCATCTGTATGCCTTTCTGCCGCACATGAAAGGCGATTTGCTGCCAGCGGCGTAGCCATTGTTCTTCCTTTCTCTTGTAGGCCTCTAGCTCGGCCTTGAGGCGATCTACCTCCACCTGAAGCTTTTCGCGCCTCTTTGTTCGTCTGTTCTTTGATTTTCACCAGTCCGCCCGACAGTGCTCGTTTGGCGTTGTCATAAGCGCTTTTGATCTCAGATTGCGGATGATGTGGCTGCAGGAAGGCTTGTTGTTGCGTTTCCACAGTACAAACTTAAGGCTGAGCCAGGATACGATTTAGTCTACCGTTCAGTATTTAAAATAAGCATTCTAAGGCAATGGCTCTCTGAAGAATTGAGCTCTCTGAAAGATTGAATGACAGTCTAAAAAGGTCCGCTTCTGGCACGAAGCGGACAAGTGCCTGACATAGCTGGTCCGTCAGGAGCGAAGATCTACCATCACGCATGATAAAGCCGACACTGAGTGCATGTGGCTTCACCCTCTACCCAGATTCACTCGGGTAAAATCAGATTCTGACAAGGCTTTTACTATTGCTCCTGATCATCCTGCACGTAAAATAATCAGACACTTATGGAAAGGGATGCATGATGGATATTGCTCTGCTTAACAGGGGCTGGAACAGAACATGTTCAGATACGATTGTGAATCTGGAAGCCCGAAAGCTGGTCGAAACAGCAAATCGGTTGTCAGCATTTTACTTGCATGATGGTCTGACGCGTATAAAGTTTGTCGAGGAGATAAAACAGGTCGTAGAAAAGGGATTTGCAGCAGCACGGCGGGCCAAAACGGATGAAGATTGTATTTTATGCATCAAAAATCTGCGTGCCGAAACTCATAATCTGCAAGAACAAGAACGCCTGTTGAGAACCAGAACTGCACAACTTTATGCAAAGATTGAGTTTGTTAAAGAAAATAACAAAATTGTCGGATATGTGATTTCAGTCATTCACATAGTGGTTTCTGGAATGGCTATTGCTGGTGGTGCCTTAATGTTGTCGACGATGACGCCAATAGGAATGCTGGCAGGGGCTATCCTTGTCATGGACGGCATCAACGGTCTCTCAAAAGAAATCATTCCTGGTATTTACGGTAAAGAATCGAAAACTGAAGGGTTTGTTGCTGATGGCGCGATGAATGTGGCTCACTTTATGGGATTCAGGCCTGAAACAGGACTTGCGATTTATAATGCTGTTACGTTAAGCGCCAGTGTTTATAGCATCTTCGGATTAGCAAGAAAACCCGAAGCATGGAGGCTGTTTAAATGGATGCCTCGGGATTTTTATCGCAAGGTGGATACGATGAGCCGTCCAAAACTCACCATGAAAATTGTAGGTTATGGACTTAAGGCCAAAGTTATTTTTGATCTGCTTTCCACTGAAGCATCCAACCATTAACCCCTGTATTTTCTCCAGAACCGCCAGGATTTGTAAGACAGGACTGGCGGCTGAATAAATACAACGATGATGATAGCGATGAGTATTGATATTCCACCACCCACAACGGTTTCTTTCGCAGCAAACAACATAAGAAGGATTAAAACCATCAGGCAAGATGATGTTATCCATAAAACAACCCTGAATAGATTAGCCAGATCCTGGATCACTTCCCCTAATGTTCCACCATAGCTTTCGATATTGTTCTTAATCTTCTGCAAGTCAGATCGCGTAAAGCCAGCGCTCAACAAAGCCTCTTCAGTAACATCCATATTGTCCTCTCAGCAAATCTTAACTGGCGATGCTGCCCGCAATCATACTGATGAACTTAAGTGCATTCCAGCCAGTATGAACGGTTTCTGTGATTCTGAAGCAAACCACCGTTTTCCGAAACGCCTTGCAAATCTTGCGGTGGATATCATTAACGCCCTGATCATCAGCCCTGTTTTGTAACGGATGAAGGTATTTCCCTTAAGCACTTAAACATGTTTCGCCGATTTAGCATCGTTTCCGATGCATGTTGTTGGTTACACTGCGCGATCGTGCTTGAGGAAACGGGGCAGGCCACCATCAACATGCTTTACCGCAAAAACAAATGTCACGGCAAAGCAACAGGCATAATGACAGCCTCAGATTTAGACGACCTCTTTATGTCGTCAGCGAACGCGGACTGCCGAGATAAAGCCGCTGCTGTTTCCAGTATTCGATACCGCCTAAAATACTGTCCGCCCTGATCCAGGCTCTGGCAATCAGGATGTGTAAATGCGGTGCATTCAAAGCGCTAACCATCTGTGAGCTGTCGTTTAACAATTGCACGATATACGTCACCGCATAGTCTCCTGAATCAACATATCCATCCCTTCGCTGTCTTTCCTTAAATACACTTTCGCTGCCCTTAGGCCAACGACGCCGCAGAGCGGAAAGGAGGGTATTGACGTAATTAATATTCGCCAGCACCAGGTCGGCAATGCGATCTTCTTCACGCGCAGTGCTGCGTTCAATCAGATAAAAACCTGGGATTGCAGGGCCGTAAGGGGTAAAAAAACTCGGTGGACTGCTCTCGCGATAGAGTAAATTCCAGACATCGCCAAAGGAAAAAGCCTCTTCATCGTAAAACAGCGTGCCCAGGCGAATGGACTGCATTTGCATCCTTCCATGCAGATACAGCGGCAATTTATTGTTCTCAAGCTTCATGAAATACCGACGGAATACGCTACATCCCTTTTCGCCCAGACGTCGAAGCGGTTTACTTTGCCAGAGTCGCCATTGTTGCCTCCGCTCGTGGATATCAAGCAGGCAGGCAAACGCGTCTATTTGCTCATCAAGTGAGAGTCTGCGTGAGCTTTTTAACCACCGCGCAAGATAAAACAGAAGCGCTTTTGCAGGTTTTCCTTCAGCACGGATCAGGGCGGTGCCGTTCACTTTTCTGTTTTTTTCGTGCGATGATTTTAGATAGTTTTGTAACCATAACGCCCCGGCAATAAACCCACGGGAGTAGTAAATCTCTGCTTCGAAAGGCACCAACATATCGTCGTCTTCCAGTTGGCGTTTCAAATAACGGAGCTGTTCCTCGGCTAGTTGGCCAAGACCGATAGAGCTGGCCAGACGAGTGCCGGTAAGGTACTTTTCTTTCTTGGTAGGGGAGTAATAATCTGCCAGGGCCGTACGCCACCAGTCGCCATTCTCTTCGGTATCTTTAACCGTTTCACGAGGGATCCCCAGCAGGGATGACAGTAATGCTAACGTGGGTCCGTGCTGAATCTTCATGCCGCCGAAAGCGCCTTGCCAGTAGACTCTCGGCTCGCGATTTTCATGTTCTTTGAGTCGCCAGAACTCTTCTTCAACGCTGGGGCGGTGGTCAATCCAGACTAATCGCGTCGAGCGCTTCCCATTCCAGCGATCGCGGATCCAGTGATTAATGTCGAAATGGTCGGTACCACTGTAGCCTGCGACAACCATTAAATCGGCCTGATTTGTTACCTGTTCGAGAAGTTTTTTGAAGGCTTCGGGTAGCCCGTGCTCCAGGTCGGCAAGTGTTGCGCCAAGTCCTGAACAGCCGTGTTCAATTGTGCCGTGCACTTTGATGATACCCCAATCTTCACCGTATTCCCGGTGCAGGATGTCCAGAGTTTTGGTTGCAGGGTCAATCACATGCACAGGGATCTGATGACAACCAGCCTGCTCGATACAGTCATCAAAATTAGTGGTGATACACCAGCCACGGTGCTTAATCAGGTAATCGGCAATCAGATGATGATTCGCATTTGGGGGACGTTGGGAAAAGATACGCAGCAGTTCCCGGGCGGCACCGCTACGCTCGACGCCTTCAATGGTTGAAGGTTCAAACGCTTTATCAAGAACATGCTCCAGACGTGGCAGGCTTCGCCCCATCCACTGCTCACATTGACCAAATACCGTTTTAATTTCGTCAGCCGCGTTGCTGTCAAGCAAGTGGTCAAGCAGGGCTTCCGTGAGTTCGTATCCTCCCGGGAGTCGCGAAGGGGAATCAATGGAGATCCCCGCGCCAACCATCAACACAACTTTGCCAGGACAGGGGCGTTCGGGAGTGAACCCCTTCCAGCCAAACCACCAGTCGTCCATCTCCATTGTTTTTCCTTCGTCCACGCAGAAATATTATTAATGCATTAATTTATCCGGCAATTCAAATCGCCGCCCCAAAACGCCCCACCGCAGTGCACATCCCCCAAACCCGCTCCCCAAAACAGTGAAACCCAACCCACAGCCATCCCCAACCTCCTAAAAAACAAAGCAAAACCATCCTGGCACACCCCTTGCTTAATTAACCGTGAAAGGGCAGCACACCACAATTTGAACAATAGCTGGCTAGGGTTCCGGTTCACCACGGTGAATGGCTGGTCCAAGAGCTGGCGACCTCTGAGAGGTTACACGGCGGGACAAAAGCCCGGGAGACAGCAGCACCAGACGGTGTAGCGCTGCCCCCCTAATTTTGTGCCACTCAGAGGTCAAGCATGAAAAAAACGCCATTACTCCACTCTCTTGTACTGTCGCTGGCAATGCTGGTCAGTCTCCCCACGTTCGCTGCTGTGAAAAAAGAGTTCAACGTCTGCTGGACCATCTACGCCGGGTGGATGCCCTGGGGCACCATCAGCAGTAGCAAAATCATCGATAAATGGGCCAGCAAATACGGCATCAAAATCAATGTCGTGCAGCTCAACGACTATATCGAATCCATCAACCAGTACACCGCAGGGCAGTTTGACGGCTGCACCATGACCAACATGGATGCGCTGACCATACCGGCCGCAGGCGGGGTGGACACCACGGCGCTGATCCTCGGTAGCTACTCGGAAGGCAACGACGGAGTAGTGATGAAAGGTAAGGGCAAAACCCTGAAAGATCTGAAAGGGATGAAGGTCTACCTGCCTGAGCTCTCCGTGTCCCACTATCTGCTGGTGCGCGGTCTGGAAAAAGCCGGGCTCGCAGAGAAAGACGTCACCGTGGTGAATACCTCGGACGCAGATATCGTCTCTGCGTTCGGGACCGCCAGTGTGCAGGCTGCGGTGGCGTGGAACCCGCAGCTTTCCGTCATCAAAGGCACGCCAAACACCACCGAAGTGTTCAGATCCTCGCAGGTACCGGGTGAGCTTATCGACATGATGGTGGTCAACACCGGGACCCTGAAAGATAACCCGGCGCTGGGCAAAGCGCTCACTGGCGCATGGTACGAGATGATGGGGCTGATGAAAGCGCAGGATGCCAGCGCCCTGAATGCGATGGCCGCCGCCTCCGGGACCGATCTCGCCGGGTATCAGGCGCAGCTCAAAACCACCCATCTGTTCTACACCCCGCAGGACAACATGGCATTTGTCATGTCGCCGGATCTGGCGAAAACCATGCAGCGCGTGGCGTCGTTCTCCTTCGACAAAGGGCTGCTGGGCGAGGGCGCGCAGAGCGCCGATTTTATCGGTATGCGCTTCCCGGGCAATGTCACGGTGGGCGATGCCAGCAACGTGAAACTGCGCTTTGACGACAGCTTCGTGAAAATGGCCGCTGCCGGCACGCTGTGATAACGGACGGAGTCTCCATGCGACACATTAATCGCCATCCCACTCCCGGCATGCGGCTGATGCTCGTGATGCTGCCTTTTGTCCTGCTGCTGGCCGCCTACTTTTTTGGCTCGGCGGTCAGGCTGGAGGCCAACCCGCAGGACAAGCTGCTGCCCGGCCTGCAGCAAATGCTGGACGCGCTATCCCGGATGGCGTTGACCCCGGATAAACGCAGCGGTGAATACCTGTTCTGGGTCGATACCCTGGTGAGCCTCGCGCGTCTGCTGGCAGGGCTGGCGATCGCCTCGCTGATCGGCCTGTGCGTTGGCGTTACCTCGGGCGTGTTCCCGCTGTGGCGTGCGTCGCTCTCGCCGCTGATGACGGTGCTGTCGATGATCCCGCCGCTGGCAATACTCCCGGTGCTGTTTATCGTTTTCGGGCTGGATGAGCTGTCGAAGGTGATGCTGATTGTCATCGGCATCACCCCGATGCTGGCGCGCGATCTGGAGCACCGCGCCTGTGAAATCCCACCGGAGATCCTCATCAAAGCCCAGACGCTGGGGGCCAGTAGCTGGACGCTGGTGCTGCGCGTGGTGCTTCCACAATTACTCTCCAGGCTGCTGACCTCGCTGCGTCTGCTGCTCGGGTCGGCATGGCTGTTTCTTATCTCGGCGGAGGCTATCTCCTCTACCGCCGGGCTGGGATACCGCATTTTCCTCGTACGGCGCTACATGGCGATGGATGTGATTATCCCGTACGTCCTGTGGATCACCCTGCTGGCGTGGCTGATGGATCTCGCTCTGCGTCAGCTGCATAAAACCTGTTTTCCCTGGGCGGAAGGAGGGAAGGCATGAGCTTTATCACCATCAACAATATCTGGCAGGAGTACGGCGACCATGTGGTGCTGGAACGCCTGAACCTGCAGGTGAAAGAGGGCGAGTTCTGCTCGATGGTGGGGGCGTCCGGCTGCGGAAAATCTACCTTCCTGCGCCTGCTGCTTGGTCAGGAAGCACCCAGCCGGGGCGAGATCACCCTCGATGGCAAACCGCTGCGCGCCGAGCCGGACAGCAGCCGCGGGGTGGTGTTTCAGCGCTACTCCGTTTTCCCGCACCTCAGCGTGCTGGATAACGTCGCCATCGGTCTTGAACTGCCGCAATCGCCGCTGTTCGGGCGGCTGTTTGGGGCAAAAAAGCGCGCCGTGCGTGAACGGTCGGCGGAGATGCTGGAAAAAGTCGGCCTCGGGCACGCGCTGGATAAATATCCCGCCCAGCTCTCCGGCGGCATGCAGCAGCGCCTGGCCATTGCTCAGGCATTCATCATGCAGCCGCGCGTGCTGCTGCTCGATGAGCCGTTTGGCGCGCTGGATCCGGGGATTCGAAAAGACATGCACGCCCTGTTGCTGCAGCTGTGGGGCGAAACCCGCATGACCGTCTTTATGGTCACCCACGATCTGTCTGAAGGCTTCAACCTCGGCACCCGGCTGCTGGTGTTCGACAAAGTGCGCCTCGACCCGCAGGCACCGAATGCCTACGGCGCGCGCATCACCTACGACATTCCGCTCAACGAGACGCGGCTCTCCGCCCTGAGCGGAACCACGCCCGACAACGTTTATGCCTTAAGGGGGTAACAGTGAATACCATGACGATTTTACGTGAAGAGACGCTTCCCGGCGGGGGACACCTCTCGTTTGTCCTCAAGCGCGGGCAGATCCTGCGCATGACAGATACGCAAGGCGGTGCCAACGTCAGCCTGCTGATGCTCAACCCGCACGAGAAAAGCGAGCGGCTGAACCTGCCCGACACGCTGAAAGGCCAGCACACCGCGCGCCTGACCGCCGGACACTGCTTTTACTCCGACATGGGCCGCGTGCTGGTGGGCATTACCGCCGACACCTGCGGCTGGCACGACCCGTTTGGCGGCGTGCTGAATGCCGCCGAAGTGGCGGAAAAATACGGTCAGGGGCGTTATCAGGAGCTGCGCAACGGTTTCTACCGTAACGGTACGGACAACCTGCTGGTGGAGATGGGCAAGTGGGATCTCAACCTGGAAGATCTGCTGATGGTGGTCAATTTCTTCAGCAAGGTCACCGTGGAGGACAACGGCCAGTTCCGCTTCCACAGCGGACATTCGCAGCCGGGCAGCTACGTTGAGCTGTTCGCGCCGATGGACACGCTGATTGTCATGACCGCGCTACCGCACCCGATGGATCCCTCCCGGGAGTACGCCCCGCGCCCGGTACAGCTGAGCTGGCGGCAGGCGGAGGATGAAGAGGGGGCGATTAACGCCCTCCTGACGCGCCCGGAAAACGAACGCGCCATCACTAACACTCAACGTTTCGCCCTGTAAGGAGCCGTGTATGACCGTTGCCAGCGAAAAACATCCCCAGCACGCCAGCTTCCGCTACGTTATCCCGGCGGGGGAACCGTATCTGTTTGAAGTGAAAAAAGGCCAGACGCTCCGCCTGCTCGACCTGGAGGGCAACCAGGCGGTGGACACCCTGTTTTACAATGCGGACAACCCGCGTGAGCGCTACGACGCACAGCGCACCCTGCGCCGCCAGAACAACGCTTATCTCACCCACGGCAGCGTGCTGTACTCCAACCTCGGTAACCCGCTGCTGACCATCGTGGCTGATACCTGCGGGCGTCACGATACCCTCGGTGGCGCCTGCGCGCAGGAGAGCAACACCGTGCGTTATGCTCTCGATAAACGCCATATGCACAGCTGCCGGGATAACTTTCTCTGCGCCTGCCTGCACGATGGCCGCCTGCAAAAGCGCGATATTGCCGCCAATATTAACTTCTTCATGAACGTGCCGGTGACTCCGCAGGGCGGGCTGACCTTTGAGGACGGGATCTCCGCGCCGGGGAAATATGTCGAGCTGCGCGCCGAGTGCAACGTCATCGTGCTGATCTCCAACTGTCCGCAGCTTAACAACCCGTGCAACGGCTGGAACCCGACGCCAGCAGAGGTGCTGGTATGGAACTGACGCCCACCCGCTGGCAGCGCCTGCGCCAGGCCATTTATCGCCTGTTTGCAGT
The DNA here is from genome assembly GCF_003965585.1 of Enterobacter sp. WCHEn045836. NCBI lineage: Bacteria > Pseudomonadati > Pseudomonadota > Gammaproteobacteria > Enterobacterales > Enterobacteriaceae > Enterobacter > Enterobacter sp. WCHEn045836. The sequence continues at coordinate 7,515 of NZ_RXPT01000007.1, read as the reverse complement.
CCGCGCCGGACGCATTCTGCCGTAACCGCTTTTTCCCCATGGACGACCATGGGTGAGCCGATTTTCGGCGGGACGACCCGCCACGATTGAGTCTGACCTATGTTGACGACACTCCTGATTGCAAATCGCGGGGCGATTGCCTGCCGCATTCTGCGCACCCTGCGCGCCATGAACATCCGCGGCGTGGCGGTCTATTCCGAAGCCGATCTCAGCAGCCTGCATATCCGGGAAGCGGATGAGGCGCTGAGCCTGGGCGAGGGCCCGGCGGCGAACACCTATCTGGTGAGCGAAAAGATCATCGCGGCCGCCAGAGCCAGCGGTGCGCAGGCCATTCATCCGGGCTACGGTTTTCTGTCGGAAAACGCCGCGTTCGCCGAAGCCTGCGAAGCCGCAGGCATTGCGTTTGTCGGCCCCACGCCGGAACAACTGCGCCTCTTTGGCCTGAAACATACCGCCCGCGCGCTGGCGAAAGCGCACGGCGTGCCGATGCTCGAAGGCACCGGACTGCTGGCTAACGTCGATGAGGCCGTTCACGCTGCGGCGGTAGTGGGCTACCCGGTAATGCTGAAAAGCACCGCGGGCGGGGGCGGGATCGGCATGCGCGTCTGTTATCACGCGGAAGAGCTGCGCGACGCCTTCGATGCCGTGGTGCGCCTGGGCAAGAATAACTTTAGCGACGCGGGCGTGTTTATCGAAAAATACATTGAGCGGGCGCGTCACCTGGAAGTCCAGCTGTTTGGTGACGGCAAAGGCGAGGTGATTGCCCTCGGCGTGCGCGACTGCTCGGTACAGCGGCGTAACCAGAAGGTGCTGGAAGAGACGCCCGCGCCTAACCTGCCGGACGGCATGGAGGCCGCGCTGTGCGAGGCGGCGATCAAACTCGGCCAGGCGGTCAACTACCGCAGCGCGGGTACCGTGGAGTTTGTCTACGACAGCGACGCGGCCCGCTTTTACTTCCTTGAAGTGAACACCCGTCTACAGGTAGAGCACGGCGTCACCGAGCAGGTGTGGGGTGTTGATCTGGTTCGCTGGATGATTGACCTGGCGGCCGGAACGCTGCCGCCGCTGGCGGAGCTGCGCGCCAGCCTGCAACCACAAGGACACGCCATTCAGGCGCGGGTCTACGCCGAAGATCCGGGCCGTCAGTTCCAGCCGTCGCCGGGGCTACTCACCGACGTGGTGTTCCCGGGAAACGACCGTCGCACATTGCGCATCGACAGCTGGGTGGAGTCCGGCTGCGACGTACCGCCGTTTTTTGACCCGATGCTGGCCAAAATCATCGCCTGGCAGCCCACGCGCGAGGCGGCGATCCGCGTCCTGCACACCGCACTGGGCGAGACGCGTCTCTACGGCGTGGAAACCAACCGCAGCTATTTGCAGCAGATTTTAACCTTCCCGCCGTTCGCCCACGGCGAGCCGTGGACCCGCTGTTTAGAGACGCTGGAGTATCAGGCTTTCACCCTTGAGGTGCTCAGCGCCGGGACGCAAACCACGGTTCAGGATTATCCGGGGCGGACGGGCTACTGGGCTGTCGGGGTGCCGCCCTCCGGGCCGATGGACAGCCTGGCGCTGCGTCTCGGCAACCGCCTGCTGGGCAATGAGGAGGGGGCCGCCGCGCTGGAGATCACCCTCAGCGGCCCGACGCTGAAATTCAACTGCGACGCGCAGCTGGCGGTGACCGGCGCAACCATTGCGCTGACGCTGGACGGCGAGCCGCTGGCAAACAACCGCGTTTTCCGCGTCCGGGCGGGAAGTACGCTGCGTATGGGCGATATTCAGGGTGACGGCGTGCGCAGCTATCTCTGCCTGCGCGGCGGGTTTGAGGTACCGGACTATCTGGGCAGCAAAAGCACATTTACCCTCGGCCAGTTTGGCGGTCACGCCGGAAGGGCACTGCGCACGGGTGACGTGCTGCATCTGTCCCCATTGACCGAACCTGTTGCGGACGGCGAGCTGCCGCAGGCCCTGCGCACCAGCCTGGATGCGGTGCGTGAGCTGCGGGTGATTTACGGTCCGCATGGCGCGCCGGAGTATTTTACGCCGGGCTATATGGCGACCTTTTTTGCCACCGAGTGGGAGGTACATTTTAACTCCAGCCGCACGGGCGTGCGCCTGATTGGCCCGAAACCGGAATGGGTACGCGACAGCGGCGGCGAAGCGGGGCTGCACCCGTCGAACATTCACGACAACCCGTACGCCATTGGCGCGGTGGATTTCACCGGCGATATGCCGGTGATCCTCGGCCCCGACGGCCCAAGCCTGGGGGGATTTGTCTGCCCGGTCACCGTCATCGAGGCGGATCTCCACGCGGTTGGCCAGCTGAAAGCGGGCGATAAGGTGCGCTTTATGCCGGTGGACGTTTCCACCGCCCGACGGTTGGCGCAGGGGCAGGCGGCGCAAATCGCCAGCCTGACGGCGCAGGTCATGCCGTGGCAACCTGTCGGGCTGAGCTCGCCGGTGGTGCTGGAGGTGGGGGAGGACGATAAACGGCTGGTGGCGAGGTTATCCGGCGATACCCATCTGCTGCTGGAGATTGGCGACCCCGAACTGGATCTGGTGTTGCGTTTTCGCGCCCACGCGCTGATGCAGGCGCTGGAAACTCGCGCCCTGACGGGGATTATCGACCTCACGCCGGGGATCCGCTCCCTGCAGGTTCACTATCAGCCGGAAACGCTGAGTCTGGAAGCGCTGCTGGAGACGGTGGCCGGGCTGTGGCGGGACGTATGCGGGCAGGCGTCGCTGGATGTGCCGTCGCGGGTGGTCTGGCTGCCGTTGTCCTGGGACGATCCGGCGTGCCAGAAGGCCATCGACAAATACATGACCACCGTGCGCCGGGATGCGCCATGGTGTCCGAGCAACCTGGAGTTTATCCGTCGTATCAACGATCTGGCGAATATCGACGAGGTCTATAAAACGGTGTTCGACGCCCGCTATCTGGTGATGGGGCTGGGGGATGTCTACCTGGGTGCGCCGGTTGCGACACCGCTCGATCCGCGTCATCGTCTGGTGACCACCAAATACAACCCGGCTCGCACCTGGACGGCGGAAAACTCGGTGGGCATTGGTGGGGCCTACCTCTGCGTCTACGGCATGGAGGGGCCGGGTGGCTATCAGTTTGTCGGACGGACGCTGCAGATGTGGAATCGCTATCACGCCGTGGAGGACTTTGACGGTAAGCCGTGGCTGCTGCGCTTCTTCGACCAGATCCGCTTTTATCCGGTCTCGGCGGAAGAGTTGCTCACCATCCGCCGGGATTTTCCGCTGGGACGTTATCCGCTGCGCATCGAACACACCACGCTGAAGCTGGCGGAGTATCAGCAATTCCTGGCCGACGAGGCGCCGGAGATTGAGGCGTTCCGCGCGCATCAGCAGGCCGCGTTTGACGCCGAGCGTGAGCGCTGGGCCGCCAACGGTCAGGCCCATTTTGACAGCAGCGAGGTGCTGGTAACAGATGGCGAAGACGCGCCGCTGGTACCCGGACAGGCCGGGATTGACAGCCCGGTATCAGGCAACCTGTGGCAGGTGAACGTTGAAGTCGGCAACACCGTGCGCGAAGGCGATGTGCTGGTGGTGCTGGAGTCCATGAAGATGGAGATCCCGCTGGTCGCAACCCAGGATGGGGTGGTCAGCCAGGTGCGCGTGCAGCCGGGTTCATCGGTGCGCGCGGGTCAGTGTGTGGTGGTCCTGGAGAAAACAGCATGAAGCACCTTTTTGATTTACGCCTTGATGTTCTGGCGCAGGCATACCGTTCCGGTCAGCTTAATCCGCGCGCGGTGCTTCTCGCCCTGCGCGAGCGCGCGCTGGCGCTGAACCCGGAATTTAACGCCTTTATTTATCTTCTCACGCCCGACGAGCTGGAGCCGTATCTGGCCGCGCTGGACGGCGTGGATCCGGCATCGTTGCCGCTCTATGGCGTGCCGTTTGCCATTAAGGACAATATCGATCTGGCGGGTATCGAGACCACCGCCGCCTGTCCGGCCTTTGCGTACCGGGCAGAGCAGGATGCGACAATAGTGTCGCAGCTGATTGCGCTGGGGGCGATACCGCTGGGGAAAACCAATCTCGATCAGTTCGCGACCGGCTTAAACGGCACGCGCTCACCGTATGGGGCGTGTCGCAACAGCGTTCATCCGGAGTATCCGTCCGGTGGCTCAAGCGCGGGCTCGTCGCTGGCCGTGGCGCTGGGGCTGGCGAGCTTTGCCCTGGGCACCGATACCGCCGGGAGCGGGCGCGTACCGGCCTCTCTCAATAATCTTGTCGGGCTGAAGGCGACAAAAGGGCTGATCTCGACAGCGGGCGTGGTGCCCGCCTGCCGCACGCTGGACTGCGTAACGTTCTTCACCAGCACGGCAGCGGAGGCCAGCCAGCTGCTGGCGCTGACGGCGGTGAAAGACGCGCGCGATGACTACAGCCGTACTAACCCGTCCTGGAACGGAGCGCTGGCATTTGGCGTACCGGCAGCCAGTTTTCGCTTTGGCGTGCCAGACACGCTGGCGTTTCTCGGCTGCGCAGAGAGCGAGGCGCTGTATCACACCGCAAAGGAGAGGCTGATCGCCCTTGGCGGCGAGCCGGTGACCATCGACTTTTCGCCGTTCCTGGCGGCAGCAAAACTGCTCTATGACGGCCCGTGGGTGGCCGAGCGCTACCACGTGGCGGGCGCGTTGATTGAGCAACAGCCGGACGCGGTGCTGCCGGTGATCCGCAATGTGCTGCAAAAAGCACCTGCCATGAGTGCGGTAGCGGCGTTTGAAGCGCAGTACCAGCTTCAGCGCTATAAAAGCGAGTGCGATGCCATACTGGCAGGGCTTGAGTGCGTGTTAACCCCCACGTATCCGCGCCCGGTGAGTCTGGCCGAGCTGGCGGAGGAACCGGTCAAACGCAACTCTGAGCTTGGGCTTTACACCAACTTTATGAACCTGCTTGATTACGCTGCCGTGGCGGTTCCGGCAGGGTTTATGGCCAACGGCTTGCCTTCCGGCATAACGCTGTTTGGCCGCGCGTTTACTGACCAGTATCTGCTCAGTCTGGCCGATGCGTTACAACGTCACCAAAAGTTAACTCTGCCCGGCGGGCGCGAGATGCAAGGGGATGCACCTGTTTCGACCGCCACCGATGACCGCCTGCATCTGGTGGTGTGCGGGGCGCATCTGGACGGGCTGGCGCTGAATCATCAGCTGCGCCAGCGCGGGGCGACGTATGTAGAAGCCACCATCAGCGCCCCGCATTATCGGCTCTTTGCCCTGGCAGACGGCAAGCGACCGGGCATGGTGCGGGCGACGGAACAGGGGGCAGCGATAGCCGTCGAAGTTTGGGCACTTCCGCACGGCGAAGTGGGATCGTTTCTGGCCGGGATCCCCGCACCGCTGGGGCTGGGAAAAGTCGAACTCCAGGACGGGCGCTGGCTGACCGGGTTTATCTGCGAGGAGGCTGGATTAGAGGGAGCACAGGAGATAACGCGATTCGGTGGCTGGCGAGCCTGGCTTGCTCAGCATCCGTGAGCAAGCCAGCGCGGTTAACGGTAGAGCGGTTTTTCCGCGACCGGGATCAGTAAGGTAGATTGCCAGTCCGCAAGCGTCAGCTGCGCGAGTTTCCCCAGCGCGATATAGAACGGGTGCCCGGCGTTTTCAACAAACACGGAGAGAAAGCGGGTGCTCCACGGCAGCAGGTGCCATGCCAGAAGCTGGTCGCGGTCCGTCTCGCGTCCGTTCTCAGTGAGCCACGCGGCCAGCAGCAGCAGCGTACCGAAATGATCTTCCGGTTCGTTCTGCTGCATCTCAAAGGCAATCTGGTTTTCCCGCATCCACTGGCGCAGTGCGAGGGTTGAATCCCCAAACAGCACGGATTCACGATCCAGCCATACGGAACCCCACGGCGGTGCGGGCAGCGCATAGGGGCCAATAAACAGCCGTTGCCAGGCGTCGGTGACGGGCTCATCGGCAGGTACCGTAAAGGTGTCGGCGATGGGCTGCAGCACCGCCTGCGGCAGCGGCCAGTCCGCAACCCACTCGCCAGCGGTCAGGGCGTTGACCAGCGGCGCAACATGCTCGCTGTCGGGTGAATAATAAAACAATGCGCCCAGTACCCGGGCGCTGAACGCGAACGCTTCACGCTGTGAGACATCTTTCATTACAACCTTCCTTGCTCGCGCGGGCGAACCCGCGCGCCTGTGTTAACCGGCAATTGCCATACCTACCGTCATGTGCAGACCATAGAACAGACCGCGGCCGATCAGTTCCCCCACGACAACCAGCACCAGCCCTGCAAAGAGCGCGAGGGCTTTCGGCTCCTGGCGCCGGATGAGCGGGCACAGCCAGCAGCCTAATCCGGCGGCGACCAGTATGATACGGCCAACTTGCCATGCGCCGTAGTCCGGCAGCAGGGCGCTGGCCTGTTGTACGGAGCTGTGTAGCGTCGCCAGTTCGTTACTCTGCAGCACAATCACCGCCACGCTCAGCAGCAGCGCCAGTACGCTCACCGATGCGGCAAACGTGCCTTTGATGGCGGTGCCAGCGACGCGAAGCAGCAGGGCGGCAAACAGCGGGCCGCCCAGCACCATCGTCAGGAAAAAGGCCAGCGTGGTGTAACCGGTGTACCAGGTCGGAACCGTATCGATCTGATACACGCGAGTCATGGCCCAGACAAATACAATCCCCAGGATCTGGCTCACCACCATCCATACTTTACCCAACGCGGGCGGCATTTTACCGATAACCGACACGAGCCACCAGAAGCCACCGACGGCAAAGAAGACCGAGCCTGCCGCGATCTCGTTGCTGAGCGCCGACGCGCCAACACGGTTCAGGGAGTTAAACGCCCTGAGCGGGGAGCCCAGGTGCATCACCGATGCGATAAAGCCAACGCCCATGACCAGCCATAAAAAGAACATGCTGCGCACGATGCGGGTTCGGACCGCCTCGTCACTCTCCCTCATCCATGCCAGACCGCTGACGAGCAACGCCCCTGCCACGCACTGCCCAAAAATGGTGAAGATCACCAGCGGCCATTCATGCCATCCACTTCCCATCTCACACCTCCTTCGGGTTTGCCAGGTAGCCGGTGGTATCTCCCGTCGGGCGGCTGTTGGCGTTAGGTTTTATTACAATGCTCGGCTTCGTGAAGTGCGCGGACGGCAGCGGCGCGACGGCCGCAAGCTGGCCGTGTTTTTTACGCAGCTCGTCAATCGGACCGAAGTCCAGCGCCCGCAGCGGACAGGACTCCACGCAAATCGGCTTTTTGCCGTCGGCGACGCGGGTGTGGCAGCCGTCGCACTTGGTCATGTGACCTTTGGCGGCGTTGTACTGTGGCGCACCGTACGGACAGGCCATATGGCAGTAGCGGCAGCCGATGCAGACATCCTCATCCACCACCACAAACCCGTCGTCACGCTTGTGCATTGCCCCGCTCGGGCACACTTTGGTGCAGGCCGGATCTTCACAGTGGTTACAGGCAATCGACAGGTAATAGGCAAAGACGTTCTGATGCCAGACGCCGTTATCCTCCTGCCAGTCGCCGCCC